>NZ_JNLQ01000002.1:1512845-1815414 GCF_000703165.1 Butyrivibrio sp. AE3004 | reverse complement strand
ACGATAGAAAATTGTCGTTGGAGCTTTTTGATATTTTCAGAGCTATATATGACAAGCTCTGATCAGCAAATTATTTCGGAAAACAGAACTTTTTTTGTTTTATCCGGAAGTTCAACAATGAGTTTAGCGTTTTCATCAACATCAAGAGCTTTAGCTTTGTAGGTATCTGCCCCGGAAATTACTGTTATATCTTTTGAAAGCATGTTCAGACGACTGCGGTATTCTGATAAAATTTCACTGTCGTCTTTTGTGTTATTGGACAATAATTCATTGATTAATCCTGCAACAAACTCATTTTTTGTAATAGATTCTTCGCCTCGCTTAAATACAGCTCCGATTCTTTCTTTTTGATCTGCAGGGAAACACTTTTCGTCATTATTAAAATATATACCTACTCCAATTACTATGTACTGAATATCTCCGGTGTCAAAATCAGCACTAATTTCTGCAAGAATACCGCATACTTTTTTGCCGCTTAGATAAATGTCATTCATCCATTTTATTGATGGAGACAGATATGCGTCTTTTTCTAGAACCTTGCAGATAGATACAGCAGTAAATGGGGTTATAAGCTGTGAGTTTGAAATATGTAATTCTTCAGGTTTAAGAACGAAGCTCATATAGATGCCGCCATCCGGTGATGTGAAACTGCTTTTTCTTTTCCCTGTGCCGTTTGTCTGTTTAAGAGCAATAACTGTGTAACCGTGAGGACAGCCTTGAATAGCCTTCTGCTTTGCAGCTTTATTGGTAGAATCTATGGAATCAAATATCTGTATCAGATTAGGATCAATATCATCATTCAAAAGAGATGATATGCCTGATAGTGTCAGTTTATCGGAACGCTCTGATAAAAAATAACCCCTGCGGGAAGACGCTTCTATCAAAAAACCGTCTCTTCGCAGGGATTCAATTGCTTTCCAGACACTGTTTCTTGAAATATTCAGCTCATTTGCGATAGCTTCTCCTGAGGAAAATTTCCCGCGATTATTTTCAAGATAATCAAGTACTTTTTCTTTTGTGCCCGGCATATAAGTGGTCCTCTTTTATTAGTGCAATATAGTGGAAAGTCTTTTCTTTAATTCGGGACCGATAACAGTGACGATAATTATTTTTAGTACGGACGTAGGAATAAACGGCAGTACACAAGCGGATAATCCTGCGATAAAGGTGCTTTTCGAAGAAAGCATGAACCAAACGGTTCCGAATACATAGTTTATTGTAGCACCAATTACAAGACATAGCACAAGAGGAATGTAATAAAGAAATTTTTTTGAAAAATTTGTACGTTTTGCAAGCTTATGCCCCAGCTCATCGCCTAATCCTGCTGTTAAGGATAAAATGGGAAATGATATCAAAAAACCGCCGGTAAGGTTAAGCAGTACTCCTATACCTCCGCTAAAACCGGAAAACACAGGTACGCCTACAGCTCCGATGAGTAAATACAAAAGGGTGGAATAGGTACCTCTTTTTTTACCAAGTACAATTCCGGCAAGTGGAATTATCAGTGTTTGCAGGGTCATGGGGACGCCTGCGGGCATAGGGATGGAAAGCTGTGACAAAATGCTTATCATAGCGGTAAAAACAGCTATAAAACAGAGATCTTTCACTGATGAGGCAGTTCTGGTCTCGATTGGAGCAGTAACATTGGGGTTAATTTCTTCATTCATTTTTGAGTCCTTCTTTCGATGTTGTTTTTTTTAGGATTGAAAAATATAGCAATTATTCCAAATTTGTCACCCTTTACAGGTATGGCATAAGGGTGACAAATACAGAATAAAATGAATTGTTTGTATTGTCAACTACAATTATCCATCAAAGGTGACAATAAGACTATACAATATATAGTATGAATAAAATCTGAAATACAATATGAGAAGAACAATAGGAAAAATAATCGGAAGAGAAATTATGGAATAAAAATTACATTCAATTTGCATAAAAAAGACAGAAAATAGTGACTAATTTGATCGTATAGTAATATTTTCTAAAAATAATATAAATACAGGCAAAATGTATTGACATTTATGCCGGTAATTGATATTATCATTTTACCAACAGACGAGCAGATAACAGCTCCATAGTAGCAACGGTAGCGTGTGCTTTACCTAAGCACTAAACAACGAGTTTTATCTGTTTTGAGAATAGAGGGGAGATGAGGCGGCGCGTGCTTCACCAATTCGAACTTTCTATTCATTCTTTTTTCTAACGAATCATTTGGACTACGAAGAGGCGAGTAATTTGGATGCCGGTAGTCGGAAGAGAACATGATGCGCAGCATGGTTTTCGGTTGAGGATTCGTTGATATAATAAACAGAAAAGGAGACAAGTCCATTGGAAATTCAGAACTAAAGGGCACTGGTCGTAAGATCGGTGCCCTTCGTCATGCATAGAAAACTATTTGGCGTGCACTTTATTTAGCGAAAAAATTTTTATTATTGCAATGCCCTACAATATAGTGTATATTACGAAACTATGAGACCCTAAAAAAGAGTTTCTACTAATTAATTTAAACAGAGGGGCATTTTTAATGGCAACTAAGAAAAAGAATTTACTTATTGTGGAGTCACCTACAAAGGTGAAAGCAATTAAAAAATTCCTGGGTAACGGCTATGAAGTCGCTGCCAGCAACGGACATGTCCGTGACCTTCCGAGAAGCCAGATGGGAATTGACATTGAGCACGGTTTTGAACCTAAGTACATTACTATTAGGGGAAAAGGAGATGTGCTCGCTGCACTCAGGAAGGCAGCAAAAAATGCTGATCATATCTACCTTGCAACGGACCCTGACCGAGAAGGTGAGGCAATCTCATGGCACTTAATGACAGCTTTAAAGCTTGACGATCCGAATCGTTTTTCAAGAGTGACATTCAATGAGATTACACAGTCTGCAGTTAAGGAGGCTATGAAGCATCCCAGAGACATAGATATGAATCTTGTTGATGCACAACAGGCGAGACGTGTTCTCGACAGGATGGTTGGATATCAGATATCACCACTTCTTTGGGAAAAGATTAAAAGGGGCCTCAGTGCCGGAAGAGTTCAGTCTGTTGCACTCAGAATTATATGTGACAGAGAGGATGAGATTAATTCATTCATACCTCAGGAATATTGGACACTCGATGCTACACTTAAGGTTAAGGGTGAGAAAAAAACGATAGTAGCTCACTACTATGGCAAAAATGGCAAAAAGGTAGAAATTGCTTCAAGAGCTGAGCTTGATGAAATTTTAAAAGAGTTAAAAGGCAAGAGCTTTAAGATATCAGAGATAAAGAAGGGTGAGAGATCCAAGAAAGCACCGCTTCCTTTTACAACATCAACACTTCAGCAGGAAGCATCAAAAGCGCTTAATTTCTCTACCCAGAAAACAATGCGTACAGCACAGCAGCTCTATGAGGGAATAGATATGGGTAAGGCCGGAACAGTCGGACTTATTACTTACCTTCGTACTGATTCAACACGTATTTCGGATGAAGCACAGGCAGCTGCACAGAATTATATAACCGAAGCTTTTGGCGAGGAATATCTTGCTGAGAAAATCCAGGGAAGCAAAACAAATGCCAAGATACAGGATGCTCATGAAGCGATCAGACCAACAGATGTAAATAATACACCGGTTGCTGTGAAAGAATTCCTAAGTCGTGATCAGTTCAGACTTTATCAGCTTATATGGCGAAGATTCATGGCCAGCAGAATGGCGCCGGCAAAATACGAGACAACTTCTGTGAAAATTGATGCCGGAGAGCATCGTTTTACGGTTGCAGCATCAAGAACTGTTTTTGATGGTTTCATGAACGTGTATACTGATGAAGACGACCAGATTGAAAAAAACACACTTGCAAAAAGAATTGATGAGAATTCCGAGCTTGAACTGCAGGATTTTGAGGAAAAACAGCACTTTACACAGCCTGCACCGCACTATACGGAAGCCTCTCTGGTTCATGACCTTGAGGCGCTCGGCATTGGCAGACCCAGTACTTATGCACCGACTATTACAACAATTCTTGCAAGACATTATATTACCAAAGAAAATAAGAACCTCTACGTAACAGAGCTTGGAGAAGCGGTTAACAAGATGATGAACGAGGCGTTCCCTCAGATTGTTGATGTAACCTTTACTTCCAATATGGAGACGCTTCTCGACAGCGTTGCAGAGGGCGATGTTAAGTGGAAGACAATAGTAGAGAATTTTTATCCGGATCTTGCTGATGCAGTAGAAAATGCGCAGAAGCAGCTTGAGAAAATTGAGATACAGGATGAAGCAACTGATGTTGTCTGTGAAAATTGTGGCAGAAACATGGTTATCAAATATGGTCCTCATGGTAAATTCCTTGCATGTCCCGGATTTCCGGAGTGCAAAAACACCAAACCTTATTATGAGAAAACCGGTGTTGCCTGCCCTAAATGCGGAAAGGATATTGTCCTTAAGAGAACCAGAAAGGGACGTCTGTACTATGGATGCATAGATAATCCTGATTGCGATTTTATGGTATGGCAGAAGCCCTCTAAGAAAGCATGCCCCAGATGTGGTGGACTTATGCTTATTAAAAATAACAAGCTGGTTTGTAACGATCCTGAATGTGGATATATTGAAGACCGCAGTAAGGATGATGAGGAATAAATATATGATTTCAAAACAACTCGGAAATGTAAATTTCCGAGTTGTTTCTGTCTAAGCTACTTTTGTATTTTCGATAATTTCTGTGAATTTTCACCATTAATCACGCTATTTGTATTCAATATTCATTAAATTTTAATTAAAATACGAACAAATTGCTTTGATGTAAACAATATTATGTGCTACAATTTTATTAGTTATAGTGGATTTGTGCAAATTGTTAAAGATTTTCAGATAAAAGGAGACTTTTTTCATGAGTAGCGTACAACTTTTGGATAAAACAAGAAAGATTGGGAAGCTTCTGCACAATAGTAACTCCGGTAAGGTGGTGTTTAATGACATCTGTACGGTTTTGTGTGACATACTTAATTCCAATATGCTTGTTATAAGCAGAAAAGGTAAGGTTTTGGGAATAGGTGAAACCTCGGCTGTGGATTCATTGGGTGAGATGCTGGTGGATGATGTCGGTAGCTTTATTGACCCTATGTTAAATGAGCGACTTCTTACGGTTTTATCCACGAAGGAAAATGTCAATCTTGAGACTCTTGGATTTGAAGATGTCGATATGAGAAAATACCAGGCAATCATCACTCCGATAGAAATAGCAGGTGAAAGACTTGGCACTTTGTTTATTTATAAATGCAATCAGCCTTACGATATTGATGATATTATTCTTTGCGAATACGGGACAACAGTTGTGGGGCTTGAGATGTTACGTGCCGTTAACGAAGAGAATGCTGAGGAGAGTAGAAAGCTTGCGGTAGTAAAATCTGCCATAAGTACACTTTCATTTTCTGAGATGGAAGCTATTATCCACATTTTCGATGAACTTAACGGAATGGAAGGTGTTCTCGTAGCAAGTAAGATTGCAGACAGAGTGGGAATAACAAGAAGCGTTATAGTAAATGCTCTTAGAAAGTTCGAAAGTGCGGGTGTTATTGAATCAAGATCTTCCGGCATGAAAGGAACATACATAAAGGTCTTGAATGACGTGGTATTTGACGAAATCAAAAAACTCAAAGCTCAGATGTAATGGGAATGACTTTTTATTCCGAAATAAGTATTACAGGACGTGCATTGATGAAGGGATTTATCTGTAACGGGTAAATCCCTTTTTTAGCAAAACTAATTCTTGTGTTTTTGAACATAAAAGACACAAGATAAAGTATTATTTTATTCAAATATCTTGTAATTTGATTAAAATAATCTTAATATGATAGTAAGGGTTAAAAGGATTTTTGTAAGGGGGTTATATGATCAACAGTAATGCATTTGATTACATAAACGTACTTGATAAGACGGCAGATGCTTCCTGGATCAGGAATGAGGTGCTGTCCAATAACCTTGCAAATGTTAATACACCGGGATACAAGAGACAGGATGTGGCATTTGAGAGAGAACTTGAGAGAGCTCTTGGCAATTCCAGATATAAGACAATGGATGCCAAGGTTTCAGACCTTAAGATTAACAGACTCAAAGCAAGGCCATATACCGATTATTCCAATTTCTCTTACAGAATGGATGGCAATAATGTTGATATAGATACAGAGAATGTCACACTTGCTGCCAACCAGATTAAGTATCAGGGTGTAATGCTTGGAATACAGTCGGAATTCACTAACCTTCAGAACGCCATGAGAGGGCAGTAATACATAACTGTTTCAATGAAAGAGGTATAGCGTATGATTAGTACCGGCAATCTGTTTGATTCATTTAATATTAATTCCTCGGGAATGACAGCGGAACGTTTCCGTATGGATATTATTTCCCAGAACATCGCCAATGCAAATACGACACGCGATGCTACAGGGGATGTTTATACCAGAAAGGTGGTCACCTTTTCTGAAAAAGGCACACAGACACCTTTTTCGAAGATCCTTAATGAGAGACTTGATCACTATAGTGGTCGTGGAGTAAAGGTTTCATCTGTAAAAGACGATACCTGGACGGATTATAAGATGGTATATGATCCGTCACATCCTGATGCCGACGAGTTTGGTTATGTTACTTATCCGAATGTAGATATAGTAACCGAAATGACCAACCTTATAGATGCGCAGAGAGGCTACGAGGCTAACGCAACTGCGTTTAATTCAAGTAAAAACCTTATGAGCCAGGGATTATCAATAGCTCAGGGCTGATGATATTACATTGATTGCAGCAGGGGAACTGCAAGGAGGGTAAATGGCAGATATTGATATCAGTCAGATCAGAAATGTTCATTCAACTGCTATCAGAAATGCTGAAAAAGCTAATTCCAGAGTGACCAATCCTCTTGGGGACAGGTTTGGGAACGATAGCTCTTTTACGAATATTTTTAACAGAGCAGTTGAAAATATAAATACCACAAATGCTTATTTGTCAGATGCCGAGAATGAGGAGATAAAGTGGTCTCTCGGCGAAACAGACAATACGCATGATCTCGCAATTGCTTTGCAGAAGGCTGAAACAGCCCTGCAGTACACGATTGCGGTAAGAGATCGTATGCTTTCTGCATATAAGGAAATAATGCAGATGCAGATTTAAGTTTTACGGAGGAGTAAAGTATGCGAGAACGTCTTTTGGAGCTCAGGGACAGGCTTCTTGGGTGGTGGAATCGTTTTACAAGAAAACAGAAGACGCTTATTTTGGCCGGAGTTGCTGCAGTTGTTCTGACAGTGGTAATACTGGTGACTGTATTCAACCAGCCTCAGTATGTTACGATTGCAACTGTTGAGACGATGAAGGAGTCTCAACAGATAATCGATTTATTTGAAGAAAACGGAATAAAGTACAGAAAGTCAGAGGATAATCTCAGATTCGAAGTTTTGAAATCGGAAGAGAGTAGTGCCTCTCTTTTGCTTGGAACAAACTATATTCAGCCTGACACCTACAGTGTAGACAATGTAATAAACGGTGGGTTTTCTACAACAGAATCGGATAAGCAGAAAAAATATATAGCTTATCTTGAAAAAAAGCTTGGTACGGATTTTGCGGAATACTTTGATGCTATTGAAAGTGCAAGAATAGAGCTTCATATTCCTGTCAATGATGGCACGCTTTTATCAAAGAACGAGGAATCCTCTGCAAGTGTATTTCTGAGAATGAAGGATCCTGAATCTTTTACGGAGGATAACGCTGCATTTTTGGCAAGAGCAACCGCAAATGCACTTGGAAACAGTACTACCGAAAAGATTATCATCATGGATACAGACGGAAACCTTTTGTTTTCGGGTTCTGAGGATAACTCCGCTGCCGGACTTGCAAGTACTCAGCTTAATGCCAAGACTAAGGCTGAGCAGCAGGTTAGAAGTGAGGTAATAAGAGTCCTTAAGGGAACAAAACTCTATAATGATATAGAGGTAGCAAGTAACCTTGTTCTGGATTTTTCAAACATTAAGAAGACAACGCACACTTATACTCCTGCAGAGGGACAGACTCAGGGTGTGCTTAGTCACGAGGATAACTACAGTGCACAGAATGTAAACGGCAATAGTGGAATCCCGGGCACTGATACCAATAATGATGATGAGACATCCTATATGCTTCAGGATAATGAGAACTCATCGTCTACAATAGAAGAAGAATCGAAGGATTACCTTCCTAACGAGGAAATAACTACTGTTGATACGCCTTCAGGAAAAGTAAATTACGATGAATCTACGATTTCCGTAACAGCGACAAAGTTTGTTATTTACAAGGAAGATAATTATAATCCAGAAGATCATGACGGAATGACCTGGAAAGAATTCAAGGATACTACAGGTGTTACTCAGACTGAGGTTGCGGAAGATACCATAAATATTGTGTCAAAGGCTACCGGAATAATGGCAGCAAATATTTCGATGACAGCATATACACAACCAGAATTTTTTGATGCTGAGCCTAAGGGACTGACATTTACCGATATACTTCAGGCAATTCTTATTCTCCTTATCCTGGGACTTCTCGCTTTTGTTATCTGGAGAAGTATCAGAACACATAAGGAAGAGATTCAGATTGAGGAAGAAGAGGAAGAAATACTTCCCGAGGAGCTTTCTGTTGAAGAACTTCTTGAGTCTCAACCCGATGAGTTCTTTGAGGACGAAGAGACTGAAGAAGGCGAGGAAGGCGGTCTTGCTGACATTCTTATGGAAGAGAGCAGTGAGACTATGAAGCTTATAGAGAAATTTATCGAAGATAATCCAGAAGCAGCTGCTATACTTCTTCGCAACTGGCTGAAGGAAGATTTTGAAATGTAAAATAGTTGCAATTTAAAACTCAGAGGGGAGTACTAAATCATGGCAATTGACGGCGAAGAATTTGATGATGACGAGTTGGATGGTGCGGGCAGTAAAGGAAGTGCCATGCCACCTGCAGGGAATTATGACCCTTCCCTGATAGCGAATCTTTCCGGAACTCAAAAGGCAGCCATTCTTTTGATTGCTTTGGGACCTGAAAAGTCATCTGCAATATTTAAACATTTAAAAGAAGACGAAATAGAGGAACTGACTCTTGAAATAGCAAACACCAGAAGCGTAACACCTCAGGTAAAGGAAGCTGTTATAGAAGAATTCTATGGCATCTGCCTTGCTCAGCAGTATATCGCTGAAGGTGGTATTAACTATGCTAAGGAACTGCTGGAGAAGGCTCTTGGGGAAGATAAGGCAATGGATGTTATCAGTAAACTGACGGCATCTTTGCAGGTAAAACCTTTCGAATTTATCAGAAAGGCAGATCCTTCACAGCTGCTTACTTTCATTCAGGACGAGCATCCGCAAACGATTGCTCTTGTTATGTCCTATATGTCTTCAGCTCAGAGCGCATTAATACTTGGTGCGCTTCCACCTGAGAGACAGGCTGATGTTGCAAGACGTATTGCAACCATGGACAGAACAAGTCCTGATACGATCAAAGAGGTAGAAAGAGTCCTTGAGTCGAAACTTTCATCATTGGTCAACCAGGATTATACGGTTGTCGGTGGTGTGGATGCAGTCGTAGAAATCCTCAATGCAGTAGACCGTTCTACAGAAAAACATATCATGGAAACATTGGAAATCGAGCAGCCTGAGCTTGCTGATGAAATCCGTAAGAAGATGTTCGTATTCGAGGATATCCTTCTTTTGGACGACCGTGCTATTCAGCGTGTGCTTCGTGATGTTGATAATGCAGACCTGGGACTTGCCTGCAAGGGTTCTACCGAACAGGTACAGACTGCTATCTTTAACAACCTGTCCAAGCGTCTTGCTCAAATGATCAAGGAAGATATGGACTTCATGGGACCTGTTCGTATGAAGGATGTTGAAGAAGCACAGCAGAAGATTGTTAATGTTATTCGTAAGCTTGAGGATGCCGGTGAAATTGTAATCTCCAGAGGCGGAGGTGATGACCTGGTTGTCTAATCAATCTAATTTACTTAAGTTCGGCTGGTATCAGGTTGATGAGAATGATAAGCACATCATTGATAACAACGAACTTTCTGAAAGACGAATAGAAAAATATCAGGCTGAGGAAGCCAAACGAAGAGAGGCATTGGAAAAAGGAGAACCAGTGCCCTCTTTTGGCGGGTTTGAAGAAGGCCTTGGCTTTGAGCAGATAGATGCTTTTGACGGCACTCAGAACATTATCGGTAATACAAATTACGATGATCAGGGCGGCATTAACGACTTTTCCGAAGGTCTTTCCGGCACATATGACTCCGAGTACGGTATGGACTTTGAAAGTGAAGGCTTTGGGGAAAATACTGAAGCTTTTGATGAGAACAGCTTTAATGCCTACGGCGAAGACGGAATGATGGGGAACGATGGAAATCCGGATATGGATGGAAATATATTCGGTGAGGATAATCCTGATTTCCAAAATCTTCAGATGCCGAAAGAAGATGAAAATTCTTCCATGGGAATGGAAGAGGAACAGATGGTGGTTCCTGAGCCTGAACCGGAACAGCCTCAGATAAATCTTGAGGAAATACAGGCTCAGATAGATGAGCAGATAAGGATGGCAGAGGAGCAGGCAAAGCAGATTATAGATGATGCCAATGCTCAGGCAGAAGCCATAAGAAATGACGCTGAAGCTTTCAAAAACCAGGCTATCGAAGAAGGCAGAAATGCCGGCTATGAGGAAGGCGTAAAGCAGGCTGCAGAAGAAATTGAAAATATGAAGGCAGCTGCTGAAGCTGAACTGAAAGAGGAAAGAGAAAAACAGGAAGCTGATATCAAACAGCTTATAGCCAGTATTGAGCCTGATATGGTAGATACACTTACCCAGATTTATGAGCATGTGTTTAATGTGGATCTGAGGGAAAATAAGGAGATAATTCTTCATCTTATCAGAACCACTCTGGGTAAGGTTGACAGTGGAACGGATATAATCCTTCACATTTCATCTGATGATTATGACCTTGTGACAGATGAGAAGCCAAACCTTGAAGAAGCAATGGCTTCACCCAATTCCACACTTGAGATAATAGAGGATCCTCTTTTAAAGGAGAATGAATGTATCATAGAGTCTGAGGGCGGCGTGTTTGACTGCTCTCTTGGAGTGGAGCTTTCAGAACTTACCAGAAAACTGAAGCTTCTGGCATTTGACAGGAATAGGCGCTAATGGCAAATGGATTTATTGACTATTCGAAATATAAAAAAGTAGCAAATACCATGTTCTATAAGGTTCGTGGCAAGGTGGTAAATGTAGTCGGTCTTACAATCGAATCTGCAGGCCCCGAGGCCAAGATGGGTGATATTTGCTACATTTACTCCAAAAAAAAGGACGGCGAAAGCACGGCAAGACCTTCCGGAAGGGGGACCATGGCAGAGGTTGTCGGTTTTAAGGATAACCATGTGCTCTTAATGCCCTATGAGAACATAAGCGGAATAGGAAGCGGAAGCATAGTCGAGAATACTGATTCACCCCTGCGTGTAAATGTCGGAGAGGGACTCCTTGGAAAAACACTTGATGGACTTGGAAGAATAGATGGTACCAACTATGGAAAGGGCGTTATGCTTGAAAACGGTATAGCCTATTCTGTTGAGAATCAGCCTCCGGATCCTATGACGAGAGATCCGATATCGGATGTTCTTTCACTTGGAGTAAAAGCTGTCGACGGACTTTTGACAGTAGGTAAGGGGCAGCGAATTGGAATATTTGCAGGTTCAGGTGTTGGTAAATCAACTCTGATGGGGATGTTTGCCAGAAACACCAATGCGGATATAAATGTTATTGCTCTTATCGGAGAGCGTGGCAGGGAGGTCCGGGAGTTCATTGAACGTGACCTTGGACCTGAAGGAATGGAGAGGTCGATTGTTGTTGTTGCGACTTCTGATAAACCTGCACTTGAAAGATTAAAGGCTGCAAAAACAGCAACATCCATTGCGGAATATTTTCGTGATAAAGGAAAAGATGTGCTTTTGATGATGGATTCTCTTACACGTTTTTCAATGGCACAAAGAGAAATAGGACTTGCGAGCGGAGAGCCTCCGGTATCGAGAGGGTATCCGCCAAGCGTATATGCGGAAATGCCCAAGCTTCTTGAAAGAGCTGGAAAATCCAGAAAGGGATCGATTACAGGTCTTTATACTGTACTTGTTGATGGTGATGATTTTAATGAACCGATAACAGATACAGCAAGAGGTATTCTTGATGGACATATTGTATTAAACAGAAAGCTGGCGCAGAAGAATCATTACCCTGCTATAGATGTTCTTGCAAGTATTTCCAGATGTATGAGCGCGATAGCTCCACCGGAGCAGAAAAAAGCAGCGGGAAAACTTAAAAATGTTTTGGCAACATATGCGGATGCTGAGGACCTGATAAATATCGGAGCATATAAGAGCGGTGCCAATAAAAGTATTGATTACGCTGTTTCGAAGATAGACGCAGTAAATGAATTTCTTATGCAGGAGACAGATGAAAAGTTCACTTACGAGGAAGTCTGTGCCAAGCTGACAAGCATGTTCAAGGATTGATATAATATCCGGAATTTTATTTTTTTATTGTTTAAGTAGCGGGGTGAGGGCTTAAATGGCAAGGTTCAACTACAGACTCCAGGGAGTATTAAACTTAAGACTCCAGCAGGAGGAACAGGTAAAGATGGAATTTGCCCAAGCCTCCAAGGAATTAAATGACCAGATTGATATATTAAATGACTATATTGCGACGAGAGATGCTTTTATTCGTGAAGGATATGAGCTTAGAAGCGCCAGCATAATGGATGTCCAAAAAATCATGGACAACAACTATTATCAGCGACAAATGGATGTCATCATTAAGGATCAGGAGGTCAAAGTTGATTCCTATGCTGCGAAGCTTGAAGTTGCAAGACTTAAACTTACAAGAGCAGTACAGGAAAGAAAAATGCAGGAAAGACTAAAAGAAAAAGCTTTCGAGCAATTTGTTGAGGAAGAAAAAGAAGCGGAAGCAAAGGAAGTTGATGAAAGATCCAGCTTTACATATACTCAGCGTAGCAGAGAGGAAGAGTAATGGCAGAAAAAGAAGCTAAGGAAGCAAAACCGGAAAAAGAGGCTTCGGTATTACCCAAACCCGTTGACCCCGATAAAGAGGCCAGGCAAAAGCTGAAGGAAGAAAGGAAAGCTTTAAGGCAGGAACTCAAGGAGCAGAGAAAAGCGGCAAAGGCTCGTGAACTTGAGCTTGCTGAGAGAACAGCAGAGCTTAACGGCGAGGATGCAGGTGGAGTGGCAACGCTTATACTTACAGTTGTTATTATTCTTGTATGGCTTGCAATTATGGGAATGCTGATAAAGCTTGACGTCGGTGGCTTTGGGTCTAACGTTCTTGCACCCATAATAGGGGATGTTCCCGGACTGCAGGCAATACTTCCGGAAGGCAGTTATACACCGATTGCTCAGAAGAAATACGAGGAATCGCAAAAGCCTGTTGTTAATCCTGTGGATGAACAGCTTGCAAGCAGCCTGGATGAGGCCAATCTCTATATCAAGCGACTTGAAGAAGAACTTAGAAAAGAGATGGAAGAAAATGCAACTTTGCAGGAAGAAAATGAAAAGCTTCAGACAGAGATAACAAGACTTCAGCCTTTTGAAGAAAACCAGGCTAAGCTTGAACAGGAAAAAGAAGATTTTTACAAGAATATCGTATATGCTGATAATGCTCCCACACCGGAGGAATATCAGAAATATTATGAACTTATAGAGCCTGATGTGGCTGCGCAGATATATGCACAGATCATTCAGGGAACAGCGGATGATGATGAACTGGAACAGTATGTAAAGGCATATTCATCCATGAAGGCAAAGGAAGCGGCAGCGATTTTTAACGCTATGATAGAGAATGATACAGGCGATGCCGTAAGACTTATTTCAAAGATACTTGGTAAGATGAGTGCGGAAAATCGCGGAGCTATTCTTGATAAGATGACTGAAGAATATGCAGGAAAGGTAACGGATTATATGGAACCCGCTACTCATAAGGCTACAGTTTCCGGTGTCGGTAGCAGTAACTAAATGGAATTCGCTTTGTTTATAAATTTTTAATTTTTTTCGGCCATGCGGGTTAAGTTTTTTCCTGCATGGCCGATATATGTTTTGTAAAGCTATGGGCAAACCTTACCCATATAAGAAAGGAGGTACAGAATTTGATTACAAATGCGATTCCGGGTATTACAAATATTAATGCATTCGTTAATACCGCAACAGCAAAAGGAATTGCTGCATCAAAGGAGCAGACTGCAGACTTTCAAAAGACTTTGAATAACGCAAACACTCAAAAACAGGCAGCACAAGTAGCAACGTCTACAGCAAAAACTCTGACAGCCACAGCTGCGTCGAATAAAGCAGGAACTTTAGCAGCGACTTATGAACAGGCAAATACTCCAAGGCAGACAGAGAACATTAGTAAGCAAGACAATATGACAAAAAATGCTGATAGTACAGATGATACGAAAGCACTTCAAAGTCAGAATGCTGATGAAAAAAATGTAAATGTTAAAGAAGTTACAGATAATGTGGCAGAAGCTCCTGAAGAAGTCACGGAAGAGATAGCAGAAGAAACAGAAGTCTCCGAGGTCCTCATAACAATAAATGAAAACCCCGGAGAGGATGGTTCCATGATAGGAGTTATAGACGATGCTCTTAGTGCACTGGAACAGGCAATGCTTGATGACAGCAGAGAACTCATGCAGCAGCTCGCTGATCAACTGGGCGTTGATATTGAAGACATAGAAAGTGCCATGGCAACCCTCGGCCTTACAAATGTAGCGATACTTGAACCTACAAATCTTACACAGATAATAGGTCAGGTTACCGGAGCCAATGATGTGATGGCTATAGTAACCAATGCAGATCTTTATCTGAATGTACAGAATATGCAGGATGCGGTTGATACTACAAGGCAGAACCTGATGGAAGAGTTTAATCTTTCAGAGGAAGACTTAAGCTCAGCACTTGAAGACTTTAGTGAGAATCTGGCACAGCAGAGCTCTGAAAATCAGGTTCAGGCAGTACCTGTCGAGAACACAAATACAGAAGAAAATCCTATAATAATTGAACAGCCTCAAAATTATATCGATTCCGAAGCTGTAAGACTTGATCTTACGAATAATGCCGGAATAGTAAAAGAAATTGCAGTAGAACAGGAAGAAGAGGCACCTGTTACAGAAGTATCTGAAGAGATCGAAAAGCCTGATTTTAGTCTTCAGGTTGAAGAACCCGTTCAGGAACAGAGAAACGTTAAGGAAAATAACGCTAATAACAACAGTAACAATAATAACGGTAATAGCAATACACATGAGAATAACCTGGAAGGTTCCGTTTACAATCAGGTAATGAACCAGATATCATCATCCCTCTCTGAAGTAGTGGAAACCGAGAGCTATGGGCAGATGGCAAGGGCGAACACTCAGGAGATAATGGATCAGATAACCGAGTTCATAAAGATGAATGTTAAAGCAGATTCGACAACAATGGAGATGCAGCTTCATCCCGCAAGTCTTGGTAACGTTAATGTAATCATTGAAGCAGCAAAAGACGGAAATGTAATTGCAAAATTCCTTACACAAAATGAGGACGTAAAAGCAGCTATAGAGAGCCAGATACAGCAGCTTCAGGATAAGCTTAATGAACAGGGCGTAAAGGTTACTGCAGTTGAAGTTACAGTAAATGCGGGGGCTTTTGACCAGACGCTTAATGACAGCCAGAGCCAGAGACAGGATGATCAGGATGCTCAGAATTCCATCAGAAAGCCAATGAGAAGGATACGACTTGATGACCTTTCAATGGAAGAACTTGATGAAATTGACGAAGCAGATCAGCTCACAGCTGAAATGATGGCTATTAACGGTAATTCAGTAGATTTCTCAGCATGACAAATTTGTCGGAGGTAACCAAATGGGCGTAAATGCAGTAGTAGAAAACGGTAAACTTCTTGATACCTCAAACAAGGTTGAAGACGCCAAAAAGACAGCGGCTTCCAATCAGGGGTATGATAAAAACGCTTTCATGAATATCCTTTGCGCACAGATGAAATATCAGGATCCTTTAGAGCCGACATCCAACACCGAATATATTAACCAGTACGCAACCTTTACACAGGTTGAACAGATATCCAATATGGCAGAAGCTTTTTCGATGTCGAGAGCATCTGACCTGGTAGGAAAAACTGTTATCGTAACTAATGAAAACGGCGAGAAGGTAGAAGGTAAGGTCGATTATGTGACCTATAAGAGCGGCGAGGCATACCTTAACATCGACGGAACAGACTACAAGATGGACGATGTTAATTCCGTAGCGGATTCTCATTTCGTGGAAATCCATAATCAGGCAGACGATCTGCAGGCACTTATGGATAAGTTCCCTGTTTATGAGAATATGGTATATACCGATGCGCAGAAGGTATATGATGCTTATTCCTTCTATCAGCAGATGGATACCGATGCGATAGCTCTTATTGATAAAAAGGATATCGAGAAACTTGAACAGTACTATGCAAGGGCAAAGGAACTCATAGAAGAAGCACAAAAGAACGATGCGGAATACCAGAAAAAGAAGGCAGAAGAAGATGCAGCAAAGGCTGAGGCATTGACACAGGATCAGGATAGTAATACTGAGAGTGGTACAGATAATAACACTGCAACAACCGAAGGATAAAAGTCATATAGATTGGATTATATCAAATAATAAAATTTAAAAAATTTTGAAGATACACCTTAATAATATGACTTATGTGCCGAAATATAAATCGGCAGAGTAAATCAAGGCTTAGTGTTTTTGTTTAGGGAAAGGAGAAAGCCGTGAGAATAGATAAAAGCGGATTCCTTTCAATTGAACAGGTTCAGAACCAGTATCTTGGTCAGGGCGAAAAGATAAGAGGTGGCGCCGGCGTCCAGAATTCCGATTTCGGCAAAATCCTTTCTCAGCTCGAGAGCAACAGAGAAGGTGTGAAGTTTTCAAAGCACGCTTCCAACAGACTCAGTGACCGTAACATTGAGCTCACTCAGGATCAGATGGACCGCCTGAACAACGCAAGAAATCAGGCAAATGCGAAAGGAATAAACGAATCACTTATCCTGGTTGATCAACTTGCCTTCATCGTTAATGTAAAGAGCAACACTGTTGTGACCGCGATGGATAGTCAGGAAACTGGCAGCAACATTTTCACCAATATAGACGGAGCGGTAATCGCATAAGTTCTATAGAACAGGCAGAATGAAAACTATAATGACCGGACCGAGGCCGTATGAAGGCGGCCGCAAGCTTATCGGAAGTGGTAAGTATCTAAGGAGGTCATGAATTCCCGACTGACAGAAGGAGTTCACATTACGTTTCCCATTCTTTCATTCCCTTTTCTGAAAAATAGAATGTGTGTGCCGTCCCCGGAAGAGTGCGATAAATGCGCTCGTTTTTCAGGAGGACTTGCCTTATGATGAGATCACTTTTTTCTGGTGTAGCAGGACTTAAGACCCACCAGGTCAAGATGGATGTTATTGGTAACAACATCGCCAACGTTAACACCACATCCTTCAAATCACAGTCCATCACCTTCAGTGATTTGATGTATCAGACCACACAGCGCGCGTCCAGAGCCACTGAGAGAACCGGTGGTGTAAATGCCCGTCAGATAGGTCTTGGTGCTAAGTCAGGCGCGATTGCTACAGCAATTACACAACAGGGTGCGACGGAAACAACAAACAATCCTTTCGATATGCGTATTACAGGTGATGCCTTCTACGTAGTAAACAACGGAAACCAGACAATGTTCACACGTGACGGTTCCTTCTACGTTGACGGTGCAGGAAACCTGGCAATGCAGTCAACCGGTTACTTCGTATACGGATGGACAGCAATTGAAGATCCGGAAACAGGAGCGATTACAGTTAATACTAACGGTGGTATCGGAAAGCTTCAGATCATGTCTCCCGATAACATGACATATCCTCCGGAAGGAACAACAGAAGCAGTAGTAAGCGGCAACATAGATGCACATGATACAAATATAACCAGCGACAATGGTAAAACAGTTTCTCTTGAATTCTATGATAACCTCGGTTATCTCTATACAGCTAAATTCGCAATTCGCGATGTTGATGATGTTGAGCATACTTATTCAATTACTCTTGAGGATATTCTGGATTCCACAGGCAATACAATTGGTGCTGAAAAACTTCAGTATGTTACTTTTACAGATCTCGACAATGAAGAAACTGTAAATCCCATGAGAGATTCATTTACAAAGAATACTCAGAATCCAAAGTACACAGCAACAGTCGGAGCATCAAAGGCAAGCTTTAAGACTGCAACCGGAACAACAGCTTATTCCGGTGTTCCTGTTAAAGGCTTTATAAGTGACCTTCAGAACAATCCTAATTACTCAACTCTCCTTGATGAAGTTTACTCCAATTCGGGAGTAATACCGGATAATATCACTGATATTTCAGGTATCACATATGACCCTGACTGGTATTATGTTTTCGGAGAAGATGGAAGTATTACAATGTCAGCATTAACACCTGATGCAGACGCACCGACTTACGGAGACATAAATAATGTGATTGGCGATACTCATATCAGCTCCTGCACAGATACCGGAACAACTACGGTTCTTACACTTGCAAGTGATACTAATGTTAATCTTTCTCCTGCAATAGCAATCAGCAATTCCGGAACTAAGTGGTCTGCACTTTCAGATGAAGCAAAAGCACTTTTAAAAGGAGAAAAAGGATATTACAACATTGATGAAAAGGAGAATATAGAAACTATTCTTGGCTATGATGATACAACAGTAACTCTCTCAGCAGATGGTTCAACACTGAAAATTGATTATATTGATGTTAATGATAACAACAAGAAAAAGGTTATTTCATGCAAGGCTAAGTACGATTATTCATTAGATTTATCAGATCCTGATAAGATTACATACAATGCTATTAAGGGAAGCCCGATGTCAGTACCTCGTTCAGGCCTTATTTCAAACCTTACACAGTCCCAGAAAAATCTTTTGCAGAACATTTATCAGGGTGCTGTTCTTGGCGGAACAGGAGTAGCGTATGAAATTTATCTTGATGACAATGGTGATACAAATCTGAGAATCAAATCCATGGAAGTTCAAGATGATCCTCAGTCACCCGTATCAGTAAATATTGGTACAAACTATGTAGAGACAGATATAACTCCTGAGATACAGGATCCTATGGGAGCAACCACAGTTACGATATTAAATGCAGCTGCAGGCGGAGACGTTTTATATGACAGCATTCCAAGAACCGGTTATGTATCCGAGATAGCAGATGCGACCTTAACCAAGGACTTCTTCTCTGATGTATATAACTATACAGTAGATAAAGGTGCTGATAACTATGAGAAGCTGACCTACAGAATTTTGGATAACGGAAACCTTCAGGTAGTTAATAACTCAGCAATACTTACTTATGATGCAAATACAGGTAAGATTACTTCTCCTACAGAGAAATTAAAGCTCGATTTTGATCAGCTCGCACTTATAGACGGACAGCCCAAGATGGCAGGCTTCACAGATGTAAACCTTGACTTCTCGACTACAACAAATTACAACACCATGGCAACTTCAACAGTTGGTGCAGTTAAGGGTGATAAGGAAAGTCTTAAGACCGGACGTGCGGTAGGCGAGATGAATGGTGTCACAGTAAGTAAGGACGGAACAATATACGCAACATATTCAAACGGACAGACAAAGCTCCTTGGACAGATTGCAACAGCAGAATTTGCCAATGCATCAGGTCTTGAGAAAAACGGTGACAACCTTTATACACAGACACTTAACTCCGGCGAAGCAACGATTCAGGACGTAACAACAGATGGTGGCTACATCACAACCGGCGTTTTGGAAATGTCCAACGTAGATCTTTCAAGTGAGTTCACAAGCATGATAACAACGCAGCGTGGTTTCCAGGCTAACAGCCGAATAATCACAGTTTCCGATACACTCCTTGAAGAACTTACGAACCTGAAACGATAAATAATTTATTCACTTAACGAGGGGGAGATAAGTGATAATGCAAAAAAGGCACTCAAACGAGTGTCTTTTTTGCGGTTTGCGCGCCACCTGTGTGTTCTAACGGATTGGGCTTTCTTGAAAATAATCATCGGGAAACCATATTTTTTTGGAATTTTCCTTCAAATTATAGTAAAATTTACGACGGGGATTAATTTGGAGGGAATGTGTTATGAGGAAAGTGAAATTATATTTATTCTTAGCAGCGTTCGTTGCTTTATTTTTCACGTTTAATTTTCATACTTTTGATGTAAGTGCATCCGAAATGTACTACATAGAAGATGATGAGATGGCTCCTATAGACTGGCTTGTTACAGGGGTTACGGAGAATTCTGTAAGTGTTGATGTTTCAAAGCTTAAGACTAAGACTTTAACCGAGCTTAAGTATACTTATGGTGGTAACTTTGATTCACTTAACGTTTCTGTAGCCATTGAAGAGATTTCAAGCAATGACTATAACGGCAAGAATCTCAGTTATGTTGATATGAAGAATAAGACTAAGCATACTTTCAGTAAACTGAAATCAAAAACGGGTTACAGAGTTTATATTAAATATGATTATACCTATAAGCTGGATGGAAAGAGAATAAGCAAATCTTTTTATGATTATACTAACATGTCTACGGATGGATTCGATGAACTGAGTCTTTACACAAAGGGCGTAACAGATACTACAGCTACGCTTGATTGGAGAAGAACTCTAAAGAGTGTTAAGAATGAGTCTGATAATGGAGAATTTGGTTCTTTTTCCATAGGATATGCAAAGGTGGGCTCATGGAAAAATAATAAAGAGAAGACTGCAGCAGAGAATAAGGCAGTAAAGGCTGCCAAAGAGATGGCATGGAGACATGAGATTACGACACCTGATAAAAGCAGAATGTTTGCCATTACTGATCTTGAGCCTGATTCAACCTATGTAGCATGTCTTTTGTTTAAAGCTTCGGTAGTTTTAGACAAAAAGCGCATAAGCTGCATTTCATATGCGATTACAAGAGAGATAAAAACCACAAAGAAGAGTGGTATAGGTAAGCAAAGTGAAGATTCTTGCAGAAAGCGGGACATCAACGCTCCGCTTTATACAGATGCAGCTTATAAGTATAACGATTTTGCATCTAATTATTCAAATTATTTCTATGATATAAAGAAAAATGGAAAATCCGTCACACTTAGCTGGAAGGATCATAATAACACAATAGTACCTTCAGATAATACATTCAGCGTGGGATATGCAAAAGAGACAGTCTATGATCCGCTTGATATAGTAAGTAAAAACAAGGACCCTATGGGCGACGACTTAAAACAGGCATATTCCATGGCTAAGTCCGGGAAGATTAAGATAAATGGAAAAACTACAGAATATACTTTGCAAGGTCTTGATCCGAACGCATATTACACTATAGTGTTAAAAATCGGAACCCCGGATTATTACGGTTCTGTGAAAACTTACTATGCGGTAAGTCAGCATGTGTGTCCGGCAGAAGATAAAAACGAAGAGAACATATGGGATGATCTTAATAATATCCAACAGGGCTATATGTATGATTTTCAGGTGAAAAAGGATGGGAAAGATGCAATCATAGACTGGTCTGGAGCAGTAAGTGCATTCATATCACAAAAGGGTCTTGATCATTATCTGATTAAATATGATGAGATGGGCTCTGCAGCGCTTTATGTAACGAATAAAAGTGTGCTTGGTAATGGAACTGATGACGATAAATTTTATACGTATAAACGAATATACAATAATATAAGAAGAGCCGATGATACGACTCAGTATTATAGTATGAAATTCGACCAGAGAAGAAAAAAGACCAGATCTTACAATCTGAACAGTGACCAAAATATATATGCACTTAAGTTGGATTTTGTCTGCTATTCCTATGGAGGATGCTATAGAAAAATCAGTACGGTATTTTTCTGCGAAGATGGCGGTGAGAATTACTTTAGGGCTATGAAGACAGGTGGTAAGGATCCTTTGGGATTCCACAATTTAGGAGACAAAACCCTGTATCTGAAGAAAGAGGGGGTTAAGTGCGATAGGCGTGATGGATATGCAATGCTGAATGCTATTTATGAAGACGATTCGCATGCCGGTTCCAAGACCTATGCCTATTACGACAGAGATGAGAAATGCTATTACGTAGATTTTAACAGCGATGGTAAGAATGAGCTTAAGTTTAGTGAAACATCGGATAATAAAATACTGATAAATATTGTTGATGATACTTCTTTTAAGGGCAAAACAATATACCTGCGCATGACTGATAAGGAAATTGCGGATTTTGAAAGCAAAAGCGATTATGTCAGTGATGATTATGAGTATTTTTATTCCAAGCTTACGGTTAAGTTTCCTGAAAATAATTTGCCTCCGAAGCAGGATAAAGACGATAATGTTCCCGGCGCGGGTAACGGACCATCGGGAAATTCCGGAAATGAATCTGCAAATTCCGGAAATGGTAAGTCTGAAGGAAGTATTTCAGGACAGGTTTCAGCTTCTGATAAGAAATATGTATCCATGAAGGAGAACCATGCTTATATCACTATAGACAGGGATTCCGTAAAGGCTTCCAAGGTTAAAAAGAAGGCGCAGAAATTTGTTATCGGAATTGAAAATTCAAAGGGCAAGATAAAGGTTAAAAACCTGTCACCCAAGAAACTTCGTAAATACATTGATTTTAAAGTGAAGAAGGGGAAAGTTACGGTAACTCTTAAGAAGGGGGCAAAGAAGGGCACATATAAGCTGAAGGTTACTGTAGGCGCAAACGGTAATGTCAATAAAACCACGGAAACCGTAAGAATTAAGGTTAAATAAGCGATTAGGGGAAAATTGCAGGTATGAAAAAAGTAATGTTTAATTCGAAGGGAATATTATTGGCTGCCATAGCTGCAGTTACAGTTCTCTGTTTTGGCAAAATGACTGCAAAGGCTGATACAGACTATTATAAAAAGCTCAGATCGGATTATATTCTTTCGGATGTTACAGAGAAATCATTTACTGTTGATGTGACGAAGTATTACAACAGAGATGTTAAGGCACTGGAGCATGATAGGCAGGGTAAATGTACACTTCTTAGTGTGAGCTATGCTTGTACGAATAAGGCAGAGAGATATGACTATGATAATCTTGATTACAAAAATGTATCGGGAAATGCCAGAAAATTTACTATTAACGGACTGAAGGCTGATACCGATTATCTGATATTTGTAAAGATAAATGTAAGGTTATCAAGTGATAACAAGGAATATAAACTTGGATATTTCAAAAGAACATCTACATTATCTGCCAAGCTAAAAGAAGTAAATTTAAAGGGCGATATTGTTGAGGGAGTTACAGATACTACGGCTTCTTTAAATTTTAGCAAGGCCATTGACACAATCATGGAAAAGCATCCGAATATGAGATATTCAAGCGATGATTATTCCATAGGTTTTTGCAAGTATACAGGTGACGATACAACAGCAGCTTATAAGAAAGCAAAGACTATGGCCTTTGAGAGCAGGGTAATAGCATCTTCTAAGCTTGGAGGAAGATATACTCTGACAGGTCTTGAACCAAATACTAAATATGTTGTTTGTGTTCTTATCAAAATGGATATCTATTCTGATGAATACAAGGACAACACATATACTTACGGTATTTATTATGCTAAAGGTACATTTAAGACAAAGAAGGATGATGACCTTGAAGAACTGGAAGGACCATGTGTAGTAAGAGATCCTGATTGGGAATATAAGTCCTATTACGAAGATATCCATGAGGATATTAATGGGAATAATTACTATTGTGATTTTGAGATCACGAGAAATACCAATTCTATTACAATAGACTGGTCTAAGGATACAACCATATCAAAGGCAAATGATAATACCATTAGTATAGGATATGTTGAGGAAACTGTTTTTAATGTAAGGGGAGATAAGGAAAAATACGGCTATTATAATAATTTCGGTAAGAATGTAAGAGATGCTTACAATATGGCGAGGACCAAGCAGCATATAGTGCATGGAAATGATAATAGCTATACAATCAAGAATCTTAACCCTGATAAGACATATGCCATAGTAATTAGGCATGGTTTGAAATCACAGAAGTATTCGAAAGATGTTACCTATACAGTTATGAGCGGGATTAATCCACAGCCGAAGGTTAACTCTACTGCTGAAACTGAGTGGAATTCCATAAATTTTCAGCCTCCATATATGTTTGATTTAAAGGTTAAAAAAGTAGACGATGGGACGGCAGCTGTGATTGACTGGTCTGATGCGTCTAAGAGCTATGCTACGCAGAAGGAACTTGGAAAATATATCGGGGAAATGGACACAAGTGAAGTAAATTATATCTATTACAGGGAAATGGACCCGAATATGACAAGAAGCCAGAAAAATGAGATTTATATGGCTTTTAACAGAAGCAATATGTATGGCACCGGTGCAAAAAAAATCCCTGTAGAGCAGAGCAGAATGAAGAAACTGATCTATGGCCTTGATAAAGATAAGCAGTATCTTTTTGCTATCAAACTCACTTTCCATGTGTATCTGACAGGAGGCAGTTCCTATACTTTTAACAGCCTTTTCTTCTATGATGAGACAGGAGAAAATGGAGAGAATTATTTTAAGAACCTTAAGAAAAACGGGCAGGAACCATTCAGACAGCACAGCAAGGGTACCAAAGTAATAGATATACCTAAAGAGGGGGTAATAACTCTCTCCGGAAATGAAGTTAAGTACATTAAGAAAACCATAGGATCCGGAATTATTGATGAAAGATATGATCTGAAGACAGATTACAACCACTATGAGAATCTATATGATTTTCAAAAGAACGGAGATAACGATCTATCTGTAAACTTCACTAATTCAGGGGACGAGGTAACCTTTAAAATGCTAAAGCCGGATTATCTCTCAGGTAAGACAGTCACTATTTATCTGACAGGACAATCCATGAGCTATTTTGAAACATCAAGTACCGGTTTTAATAATGAAGGAAATTATTATTACGAAAAGATTGTCCTGAGATTTCAGGCGGGTGACAAAAAGCAAGATCCATCAGCACCGGGAATAGGTAATAATCCGGGTGGCACCTCGGAAACAGGTAAAAACGGAGAAAACGCGAATGCAGGCAGCTCTTCCGGAAATAATGCCGGTGCGGGAGAGAAGCAGTCGGATGCTTTGAACATTAAGAGCGGAAAGGCAGACAGTAAGAATGTAAAGTATCTGACAAAGAAAAAGAATCATGCTTGGATCACTATCGATAAAGATAATCTAAGCGCATCAAAGCTAAAGAAGAAAAATCAGAAAGTTACAATCGGAATCGAGAAATCAAAGGGCAAGATCAAAGTTAGTAATGCCTCATCCGGGAAGCTTGGTAAGTACATCGACTATAAAGTTAAGAAAGATAAGGTAATCGTTACGGTAAAGAAAGGCGCAAAGAAAGGCACTTATAAGCTCAAGGTTACTGTCGGTGCAAAGGGCAAGTACAAGAAAACCACTGTAATAATAAAAATTGTGGTTAAGTAAAATGACGAAAGCCATTCCGCTTAATACGGGATGGCTTTTGTCTGAAATATAGATTTTTTAAAAGGGAATTGAAGAAAATGAAGAATTCGTTGGGGAGAGTTTTAGAAGCAAGCTTTATCAGAGCTTTTGCAGGACTAATGGTTTTGATGTGTCTTATTTTTGCTTATAAATATGACGCGAAAGCGGCAGGAACAGCCGGCATAATAGAACAGAAAAAAGAGGGAAAAATAACCTGGACACTTACGAGCGACGGTGAGCTTACGGTATCAGGTAAAATAAAAGGTATTAAAGGAAAAAGAAAAAAGGTTATTGTAAAAGCAATAAAGAAACAGACAAATGCAAAGGTGAAATAAAAATACGCCATCCTCGAACAGATAGGGGATGGCATATTTTTTGAAATTAAATTACATGAATTCTGGCAACTTATGTAATTTAATTTCAAGCACACCGGATTGTTGGAATTTATAATATAAAAATCGAATTAACAAACTAATAAAAGAATATAAAAATCAAAAATTGACCAAAATCCAATTAAACGAGGAATAAATTTGTTTAAATAAAGCACGAGATATTGTATAATAGATTCTGATGTATGCACAAGATATAGCGTGAAATAAAAATTCAAAATATATTTGATTTTGTGAAATAAAAAATCAAACAGCGTTTGTTTGCGGCTTTTCGATTACCTTTTCATCAAAAAACATGATAAAATTAACTTAATTCAATTAATTTATGAAATTTTTTTGCTTTGCTTAAGGCCGTTTTTCTGAAAGCTTTTTACAAAAATAATTATAAGAGGATGATATTTTGATTGAGATTACCAGACTGGATGGACGGAGTATGCTTGTCAATGAAAATCTGATAGAAACAGTTGAAGCAACTCCCGATACGGTCATAATTTTGGCGAATGGACGTAAGATTATAGTAAGGGAATCACTTACGGAAGTTATGAACAGATGTAATGAGAGAGGGACTATACAGACAGGTGGCCCTTTGGTGTCTGCCGGCGAAGACGTACAGAAGTGCAGAGTTCGTGAAACTGTTCATAACATGGGAATTAAGTGATGTTTGAGTCTATATGTCTTTTGACTTATTAAAATGAAGGGGGAAAACTAAGTGGATATTGCGTCAATACTAGGTGTAGGTCTTTGCCTTGTTTTCATGATTCTGAGTATCGTGCTGGGTGCCGGAATTGGTGGCGTTAAGTACTTTGTGGATGCACCGTCAGCGATGATTACATTCGGTGGTGCGCTCATGGCTGTTTTGGGTTCGAGAACCATGCCTAGCTTTATAAACGGACTCAAGACTTACCCAATGATTTTTAAAGGGACGACTGATGATACCAAAACAGTAATTAAGCAGATCATTGATCTGTCTAATACTGCCCGTAAAGAGGGACTTCTTGCACTTGAAGAAGCTGCCAGCAATATTGAAGACCCCTTTATGAAGAAAGGTGTAGGACTTATTGTCGATGGTACTGAGCCTGAACTTGTTAAGGCAATACTTGAGGCAGAGATAGACGCTATGTCTGAGAGACATAAGGAAAACTACAATATATGGGCTGATATAGCCGGAATGGGACCTTCCTGGGGAATGATCGGAACACTTCTTGGACTGGTTCTTATGCTGCAGAACATGTCAGATCCCTCATCAATCGGACCGTCCATGGCCGTTGCATTGATTACTACGTTCTACGGTTCAGCGCTTGCAAACTGGATTTGCTATCCTGCTGAGAATAAGCTTAAGGCCAGATCTAATGCAGAGTACACTATGAAGAGTATTGTTATTGAAGGACTGCTTTCCATTCAGGCAGGTGAGAACCCCAGAGTTACTGAAGAGAAGCTTAAATCATTCCTGTCACCTGCTAACAGAGCAGCATACGAAGCCGAGAACGGCTCCAGTGATGGCGGAGGAGAATAATGGCTAAGAAACCAGAAGAAATAAAACCGGGTTTGCCTGCGTGGCAGGGTACATTCGGTGATCTTATGAACCTGCTTCTATGCTTCTTCGTTTTGCTTTTCTCTATGGCTACCATGGATGCTCAAAAGTTTGAAGAAGTTGCTTCCTCGTTCAGTTCCGCTTTTGGCATTTTCAGTGGTGGTGAAGCTGCGTTGGGGCAGGGGGCACTTGTAGGTGACGGTATTTCACAGCTTAATCAATTATCCAATTACATTATTTCAATGGGTATTTCACAGTCAGGTTCTCAGAATGAGGAGGTTACCGATACTGAGGGTGAGAATGCCAGTGAAAATGGTGGTGCCGGTATAAATGATGAAGGCGACAGCGCCGGAATCATGCAGGGTGAAGGTGGAATAGGCCAGGGAGCTGAGGGACAAGGTGAAGGAACCGGTTCCGAAGGCGAGCTTGAGAATGCCGGCACAGAAAGTGAATCCGAGAAAACCGGTGCAAATGCGGAGGATACTCAGGAGGCAGCTGAAGCTGAACAGCTTAAGGCTTCCGAAGCACTGGCTGCAGAGATAAGCGAATCACTTGATGCGATGGATATAACAAAACAGGTGGATGTGAACTTTACTAGTCAGTTTGTACAGTTAACATTACAGGGAGCAATCCTTTTTGATACAGGTGATGCCACACTTAAGGAAGGCGCGAATGTTATTCTTGATAAGGTTGGCTCGATTCTTGAGAGATATGCCGGAGGAACAATAGAGATTGAGGGACATACGGATAATGTTCCGATGCACAGATCCTACGGAAAATACTCAAATAATGATGAACTTAGTGATGGAAGAGCTCTTTCGGTATTTTATTATCTTCTGGAAAATACCGACCTTGAACCATCGAAACTTAAACACTCCGGAAGAGGAGAATATGAGCCGGTAGCTGATAACTCCACACCTGAAGGACGTGCTAGAAACAGACGGGTTGAGATTAGAATTTATAATCCGCTCAGTCCGATGTATTGAGGGAGAATAAAATGAAAAAAAATCTGCTTGCAATTATTATTCTGGCTATACTTTTGATCAACACCGGTATGACAGGCTTTATGATGTTCACGGTGATGTCTACGAACAATCAGGCTGTTGCGCTCATCGGTGATATAGCCGCAGCACTTCAGATTGAGGCAAACGGTGGCGAAAACGGCCAGGGCTTTTCCGGTTCTGCATCAGGTAATGTAGACATAGCGAATGTTGATTCTTATTCAATTCCGGATATGACAATTACCCTAAAGGACAGTGGTGACGGAAAATCACATTACATGCTGTGCACAGTTGTTCTTTCAATGGATAAATCAAATCCGGATTATGAGACATATGGTACCGCCGAATCAATTGTTACCTATCAGGATATGATCAAATCAAAGATTACTTCCGTAATAGGTTCATATACACTTGATGAGATCAGACAGCATGAGGAAGATGCGAAAGCAACTATCCTTGAGCAGATTCAGGAGTTGTTCGGATCAAACTTTATTTATGAAGTTAACTTCTCCGGTAATGTTTACCAGTAAAAATGATATATATTTTGGGGATTATGAAAAGAGTTTATTATGTTTGTTTTATGTTTTAAAAGTGAGGTGATCTACGTTTGAGTGAAGTATTATCACAGAATGAGATAGATAATCTACTTGCCGCTCTGAATACCGGTGAACTCGATGTGGATCAGATGTCCGCTGCGGACGAGAAAAAAGTCAAAGATTATGACTTCAAACGACCTGCAAAGTTTTCTAAGGAACATTTAAGAACCCTGGAGATGATCTATGAACATTACGGAAGACTGCTTTCAACAACACTTCCGTTGTATCTAAGAAAAAACGTACAGGTTTCTGTTGCCAACTCTGAAACGGTTACATATTCGGAGTTCAGTAATGCGCTAAGTAACCCTGTAATTTTGGGGATTATAAACTTTCTTCCCTTGCAGGGAACCATTATACTTGAGCTTCAGGCCAATATCGGATTTGCCTTCATAGACAGAATGCTTGGAGGAGAGGGCGTGGGACTTGATAAGACCAGACCCTTTACCGATATTGAGATACCTCTTATCGAGAAGCTCATAACGATCTGCATGCAGCTTATGGTAGAGCCTTGGGAAAACGTACTTGCAATCAACCCGATCATGGAGCGAATAGAGACTAACCCACAGTTCGCACAGGTCATTTCGCCTACTGACATGATAGCGATTGTTACACTTAACATTAAGATCGGTGAGGTTGAAGGCTTGATGAATATATGTCTTCCCTACTTTACGTTGGAGAGTGTCATGGATAAGTTGAATACCAAGTTCTGGTTTTCAACCATGCAGAAACACGATGATGATACCTATGGAGATCATCTTGAGTCTCTTGTCAGACATGTTGATGTGCCTGTTAAGGCAATACTTGGAAGATGTAATGTTTCGGTAAGCGATTTTGTTCAATTGCAAAGAGGGGACATTATCAGACTTGATAATCAGGTAAACAGTGAGTTACAGGTTTATGTCGGTGATATTTACAAATTTACGGCATTACCTGGTACTACAAAAGATAAATATGCCGTCAGAATTACGTCGGTTGTAAGAGAGGAGGAAGAGTAGCAGCATGGATGGAATGCTTTCACAGGAAGAAATAAATGCACTGCTCGCCGGTATGGATACGTCAGGAGGTGGCGATGCCGGTGGCTCAGATGCTCCGGCTGCAGATGCGCCGGCAGATGCGCCCGCCGGGGATGCTCCTTCAGGTGGCGGTGGCGGCTTTGTCGCAGGTGAGATTGATGAGAGTCTTCTGAATGATACGGAAAAGGATGCAATTGGAGAGGTTGCCAATATCAGTATGGGTTCCTCTGCTACAACCCTTTATTCGCTCGTTAACCAGAAGGTTAATATTACTACGCCTCAGGTTGAGCTTGCAAACTGGAATACGGTTCTAAATAATTACGAAAAGCCATGTGTATTTATTCAGATTAAATATACGGTAGGTCTTGAAGGTACAAATATCCTTATCCTTAAGGAACGTGACGTTATGGTTATCACTGACCTTATGATGGGTGGTGATGGTACTAATACGGATGGTGAAGTTGGTGAACTGCAGCTCTCAGCTATTTCAGAAGCAATGAACCAGATGATGGGTGCAGCTGCAACATCGCTGTCAACCATGATTGGCCAGAAGGTAGATATCAGCCCGCCGGAAGCAACGCTTCTCGATATGATAGATGATGACCCGAGTGAGATTTCAGAGTTTCTTACGGGAACCTTCTGCCGTGTAACATTTAAATTGCAGATCGGCGAACTGGTCGATTCTACGCTTATGCAGCTGTATCCGATAGACTTCGCTAAGAGTCTTAAGGATACTATCAGTACCGAAGCTGCAGAAGATGCGGCTTCAACTCCCGCTCCTGCACCGGCACCGGCCGCTGCAGCTTCTGAGATGGGAATGCCGATGCCGGATGCATCAGGTGCTCAGCAGGGAATGCCTGCTATGGATCCTTCCATGATGCAGGGTATGCAACCTCAGATGGGAATGGGTATGGGGATGCCGCAGATGGGTATGGGTATGCCTATGATGGGCATGGGTATGCCTATGATGCAGCCTCAGATGATGGGAGCTAACGTTCAACCCGCTCAGTTCCAGAGTTTTTCTACCGGCAATCCGATGATGGCTGCCGGAGAGAACATCGGACTTATCAAGGACGTTCCGCTTGAGGTTACTGTTGAGCTTGGAAGGACAGCAAAAGCTATTTCCGATATTCTTGACTTTGCACCGGGTACTATCATAGAACTTGAGAAGGTTGCAGGTGAACCGGTTGACGTACTTGTTAACGGAAAATTTGTGGCTAAGGGCGAAGTTGTAGTTATTGAGGAAAGCTTCGGTGTACGTGTTACGGAAATAGTTCAGTAATGGTTGGAAGGACATAATAATGAATGTTTCATCGGTTGCGCAGCTGTTTACTGTTCTGATCTTATTCTTCCTGGTTTTGGCTGCGACCTATTATGTGACAAAGTGGATTGCCAGATATCAAAAACAATCTGCGTTTACTGCAAATATGGAAATTATGGAGACCTGCAGGTTATCTACCAATAAATATATGCAGATAGTAAGAGTTGTTAATAAGTATCTGGTGATCGCTGTTTGCAAGGATACAGTGACTGTTCTTACCGAACTGTCAGAGGATGAATATGAACCTCCGGTTCTGAATAACTCCGGCCCTGTAGAATTCAGTAAAGAATTTGAGAAGGTTCTGGAGAGGTTCAAAAAGAAAAATTAGGTATAAAGTTTTAGGTAAAAGATTCAGGTATGAAAAAATTAAGGGGACTAATTGATACAAAGCTACTGTTAAAGAAAGGCATTTCTTTGTTATGCCTTTCTTTTGTTATGGCTTTTTGCATTTTTTACAGTGGTTCCGTGAATGTATATGCATCGACATCTTATATTGATGACACACATCCCACAGATCCTACGGTTGACAGAGATACACATCTTACCGGAACGGATGGGGACAGAACCAATATTAATGAACCAGGTTCGGCAAAGGATGCGGATGATCTAAAAGAGCTTAATATTGCCAATACGGTAACGGTTACCTATGATAACGGCAATGGAACGATAAACGGAGCGCTGAGAATTCTGATCACTCTGACTTTGATCTCTCTGGCACCGCTTCTTCTTATTATGATGACCTGCTTTACCAGAATCATCATAGTACTGCATTTTACAAGACAGGCAATAGCAACTCAGACGGCACCTCCGAATCAGGTGCTTATGGGATTGGCATTGTTTCTTACATTTTTTATAATGCAGCCCACACTTCAGGAAGTCTATGATACTGCTGTGGTTCCTTTTGATAAGGGTGAGATAGAACAGCAGGAATTTTTTGATAAAGCAATGATACCAATAAGAAACTTTATGTACGGCCAGACACAAACTAAAGACGTAAGGCTGTTCATGGAGATTGATGATATTGAGTGGGATGGGGAACTTGACAGTATTCCCAATGCGGTACTCGTTCCGAGCTTTCTTATAAGCGAACTTCGAACTGCGTTTATAATCGGATTTTTGATATATATTCCATTTATTGTTATAGACATGGTTGTTTCTTCGGTACTTATGAGTATGGGTATGATGATGCTTCCGCCGACGACAATTTCCATGCCGTTTAAGATACTTTTGTTTGTACTTGCGGATGGATGGAATCTGGTAATCGGTAGTCTTGTTAAAACGTTTTATTAGTCGAAGATTTAATTTGGATTTTTTGCAGATGGGAGGTTTGGAGTATGACAGTCGATGACGTAACCGCTATTATGAGTAATGGATTGTATATGGTTATAAAAATTGCGGTACCTGTACTTTTGGTATCACTTATAGTTGGACTTTCAGTTTCTATTTTCCAGACAGTAACTTCTATTCAGGATCAGACGCTGACCTTTGTGCCCAAAATTATTATTACGTTTTTGGCATTGATGCTGCTTGGAAACTGGATGCTTACGGAATTATCAAATTACGTTATTGGTATGTGGTCGGATTTTTCATTATATATTCATTAGCGAGGGATGAAGATTGATTGATTATACCTTCACCTACGGTGACCTGGAGGTGTTTCTGCTGATACTTGTAAGGGTGACAATGTTTGTATATATTGCGCCCTTTTTTAGTATGAGTAATACGCCGCACATGGTCAGAATAGGATTTTCATTTTTATTATCTGTTTTGTTATATGGACTTGTGCCCGTGAAAACGCTTGAGTATGATACAATCCTTGGATTTACCATAATTGTTATTAAGGAGTTTTTTACAGGTCTGCTTATTGGATATGCGGCACAGATCTGCACCACGATATCTACACTTGCAGGTCAGATAGCTGATATGCAGGTAGGACTTTCAATGGTTCAGGTTATGAGCCCCGGATCAAGAGAAATGGTACCTGTTTCTGCTGCGATTTATCAGTATGCATTTATCGGAATGATGCTGGTAAGCGGACTTTACAGATACTTTATTTCAGCACTTGTTGATTCTTTCAGCCTTATTCCTGTTAATGGTGCCATTTTCAATTCGGAGAAACTCTTGGAATCAATGGTCAAATTTTTTAGTGTTTATATGATAATCGGATTCAGAATTTGTCTCCCGATATTTATAGTTACTTTTATGCTGAATGTTATACTTGGCGTTCTTGCAAGAGTTGCACCCCAAATGAACATGTTTGCTGTAGGTATGCAGCTTAAGCTTATTGTCGGACTTTCAATTATGTATATTACCTGCACTCTTTTATATAGTGCGTCGGATTTCATTTTTTCAAACATGAGACAGCTCATGACGGAGTTTATTAATGACCTTATGTGAAAATCAGGAAAAATTTAATAGTACATTTCTGATTGCATACGATCTGCAGTTTTTTGCGGATGGTCCTGGTGGAGAAAAAACCGAGGAACCCACAGCCAAAAAGCTGCAGGATGCGAGAGAAGAAGGACAGGTTGCCAATAGCCGTGAGGTTGGTAATGCTGCGGGACTCCTTGCGCTTTTTTTGCTTATAAGATTTTTATACGGATATATGGGGGACAATTTTTCTCATATGTTCAGATTTGTGTATGGAGAGATTCCTACGCTCATCATCCTTCACGAAGGTAACATGCCTTTTCGTAATATAGAATCGGTTATGTCTCATGCGATACTTGTGATGTTTTTAACGGCACTTCCTTTTATGGCGGCTGCTTTACTTATAGGCCTCGTTTCAAATATTGCGCAGGTCGGATGGAAGATTACAACAAAGCCGCTTATGCCAAAACTTAGTAAGCTCAATCCAATAAGCGGGTTTAAAAAGATTTTTTCATCCAGATCGCTTTTTGAACTGTTCAAGTCACTTGCTAAAATTGCAGTAATAAGCTTTATTGTTTTCAATTATTTTACAGGTGTAAATGCATCTCTTTTCACGCTTTACGATATGCCTCTTAAACAGGCTATCGGACTTATGGGTTCGATGATCGTTGATGTGGGAATAAGAATTGCGGCGGTTTATGTTATCATTGCGGCTGCCGATGTAATCTTCCAGCGAAGGAAATTCAAGAAAGACATGAGAATGACCAAGCAGGAAGTAAAGGATGAGTATAAGAATACAGAAGGAGATCCTCAGATTAAAGGACAGCAGAGAAGGCGTATGATGCAGGCATCGCAGAGACGTATGATGCAGGAACTTCCTCAGGCTGATGTTGTTATCACGAACCCTACCCATTATGCTGTTGCGATTTCCTATGATGCCGAAAAATATGACGCTCCTAAGGTTGTTGCCAAAGGTGAAGGCTATCTGGCACAAAAAATAAAAGATGTTGCAAGAGAAAATAATATAGAAATAGTAGAAAATAAACCATTGGCACGTATGCTTTACGCAAACGTTGATGTGGGCGAATTCGTTCCGCCTGAACTTTATCAGGCTGTAGCCGAAGTGCTTGCTTTTGTATATCATCTCCAGGGCAGGGTGTAATCCTTGTGCCTTATTTTCCTCTTGAATACAAGATATGGTATGCGCTATACTAATAATGTATAAGTATGAAAAGTGGGGAAAGGGGGATATCTATGAATCTTAGCTGGCTTGAGACAATAAGAAAGCGTGCTTTTGATTATGGAGTGGCGCTTTATTTTGTTGCAGCTGTAATGATGCTCATTATCCAAATCCCTACGTGGCTTATGGATATGCTTCTGGCATTCGACATGTCGCTGTCTTTTGTAATACTTTTTACAGCCATGTTTTCAAAGGAAGTACTGGATATGTCATTCTTTCCGACTATCCTGCTGTTCACCACAATTTTCCGTATTGCTCTTAACGTATCATCCACCCGTCTGATTCTGACAGGAGGAGATGCGGGTCAGGTTATAGAGGTGTTCGGATCCTTCGTTGGAGCCGGAGATCTTATTATTGGTGCAATTGTATATGGTATGCTTATTCTCGTGCAGTTCATGGTCATCAACAAAGGTTCCGAGCGTGTTGCTGAAGTATCTGCACGTTTCACATTGGATGCTATGCCCGGTAAGCAGATGGCTATCGATGCAGACCTTAATACCGGTGCGATAACCGATCAGGAAGCTAAGGAGCGCCGTGAGAAGATTCAGAACGAAGCAAGCTTCTTCGGAGCAATGGATGGTGCTACCAAATATGTAAAGGGAGATTCGGTGGCAGGCCTTATTATTACGGTCGTAAATATTGTCGGCGGAATACTTATGGGTGTATTGAGACAGGGAATGCCCGTTACGGATGCTCTTGATAAATATGCGATTCTTACAATGGGTGACGGACTTGTAAGTTCTATCCCTTCCCTTTTGGTATCACTTAGTACAGGTATTCTCGTTACTAAGGGCGGAAAAGAAGCTGATTTCGGACCGGCTCTTATTGGGCAGCTGTTCTCGATGTCAAAGACCTTGTATCTGGTAGGCGGTGTTGTGGCTGCATTGGGACTGCTTACACCACTTCCGAATATTCTTTATATACCTCTTGGCGGACTGATTGCGGGGCTAGGCTTTTTGATGGACAGAGGTTCCAAGATTTCCCAGACGGAAGAAGAGGTTATGGCTGAAGAAGAACAGCAGGCAGAGGAGATCAGACAGCCTGAGAATGTAACGAGTCTTCTTCAGGTTGATCCCATAGAGCTTGAGTTCGGTTATGGAATTATTCCCCTTGCCGATGTTAATCAGGGCGGAGATCTGCTTGACCGTGTTGTTATGATTCGTAGACAGATAGCGCTGGAACTCGGTACGGTTGTTCCTATTATCCGACTTCGTGATAATATCCAGCTAAATCCTAACCAGTATATTATAAAAATAAAGGGTATTCAGGTAAGTGATGGAGAAATTCTGTTTGATCATTATATGGCAATGAATCCCGGAAATGTAGAGGAGGAGATTACAGGTATTCCTACCTTTGAGCCTTCTTTCCATCTGCCGGCTACCTGGATTACGGAGAGCCAGCGCGAACGTGCTGAGTCTCTGGGATATACTGTTGTAGATCCGCCTTCAATTATTGCAACACATCTTACAGAGGTTATTAGGAATCATATCGCAGAACTTCTTACAAGGCAGGATGTTCAGAATCTTGTTAACAATCTTCAGGAGAGCAACCCTGCGCTTGTAGAAGAGCTTACGCCTAAGCTTATGAGCCTTGGTGAGATTGAAAAGGTTTTGCAGAATCTTCTTTCGGAAGGTATTTCCATAAGAGATCTGGTAACAATTTTTGAGACACTTGCAGATTATGCTCCTTCAACTCATGACAGTGACATTTTAACGGAATATGTCAGGCAGAGTCTGAGACGTGCAATCTCAAATAAATATTTTTATCCGGGAGAGACTACAAGTGTTATAACACTTGATCCCAAGATTGAGCAGGAGATAATGCAATCCGTTAAGCAGACAGAAACAGGTGCATATCTGACTTTGGATCCGACGAGGACCAAGGCAATTCTTAAGTCGGTAGGCGAGCAGGCCAAGAAGCTTGAGGATGCAGGTATGATACCGATAATAATGACTTCTCCTATTGTTCGTATGTATTTTAAGAAAATGACAGAAGATTACTACAAGGATTTGATCGTGCTTTCTTACAATGAAGTTGAACCTAATGTTGAGATGCAGTCTGTAGGAATGGTAGCAGCATAATATGATTATTAAAAAGTACACAGGAAAAACTGAATCAGAGGCTACAGAAATTGCTAAGAAGGAGCTGGGCGAGAACATTGTAATAATGAATGTCAGACCGGTTAAGAAAAGCGGATTGTTTGCCATTTTTTCTCCTTCAAAGATTGAGATTACGGTTGCTCTTGAAGATGAGCCTTCAAAAAATATGAGATCCGTAAAGCCTGTAAAGGAGCAGAACAAGACTGCTAAAACTCAGAAGCCTCAGTCAATGGCGGATAAACTTTTGAAAGCGCAGGAGCAGGGAGAAATACCACCTCTCAAGGTTTCACAGGTGCCGACACCTGAACCTAAAATTGCGCCTCCTCCGGGGAGAGAGTTTGCTTTTCAACAGGATGAGAGCAGCGCTATAGAGGAAAAACTTGACAGCCTTCATAATCTTATAGAGAAGAATCTTAAGAACGAAAAAGAAGAAGTAAAAGCCGAAGTTTCCGAATCTGAGAATATTGAGGTCAAAGGAGAAAATACTGTCTCTGATGAGACTTTATCTTTTGTCAGAGTTCTTTATAACACACTTATTGAGAATGAGGTTGATGAAATTTATGCAAATCAGCTGACCGATGAGGTTGAGAAGGTTAGTAAGCCAAACATTCCCATGGAATATGTGTTGGCTAATGTATATCAGAAGATGGTTCTGAAATTCGGCCCTGCAGATAAAATCAGGGAGAGTCAGGACGGGCCTATTGCAGAAATATTTATAGGACCTACAGGAGTCGGTAAGACTACTACAATAGCAAAGCTTGCTTCTGAGCTTTGCATTACAAGAAAAAAGAAGGTTGCGCTTCTTACAGTAGATACCTACAGAATTGCTGCGGCAGAGCAACTTCGTACCTATGCGACGATTATGGATATTCCCTTCAGGGTTATCTATTCAATTGAAGAAATGAAGCAGGCTGCTGAAGATTTTAAGGATTTTGATTATCTCATGGTTGACACTGCAGGGCATAGTCTTCATAACGAAGAACAAAAAGAAACGATGATAGGCTTCATACATGCTCTTGAGGAATGTGTTGAGACGGAGAACTATCTGGTGCTCAGCGCTACTACCAAATACAGGGACCTTATAGAGATAGCTGACGGATATTCTGAGCTTGTCAAATATAAGCTGATCTTTACAAAGATGGATGAGACCAGTTCTGCCGGAAATCTTTATAATATACACATGCACACCGGAGCACCTATGTCTTATATTACAAACGGTCAAAACGTTCCGAGCGATATTGCAGTTTTTGATGCACAGAAAAGCGTAAAAGGGCTTCTTGGTGGAAAATAGTAGAAGAATTTAGGATATTTTGATAGAATAGAAACAGGATTATTTTTTTATGGATCAGGCTGAACAGCTAAGAAAAATTATAAAAGCAGAAAACGCACCACAGAGGCCTCTTGCCAGGATTATCACAGTGACAAGTGGCAAAGGAGGTGTTGGTAAGTCCAATGTATCGATAAACCTGGCAATACAATTCAGGAGGATGGGACAACGAGTTATTATACTTGATGCCGACTTTGGACTTGCAAATATAGAGATAATGTTTGGCACGGTGCCAAAACATAATTTAAGTGACCTGATTTATCAGGGAAAGAATATCAAAGATATCATTACCTGGGGACCGGAGGGAGTAGGCTTTATATCCGGCGGCTCAGGCATTTCAGGTATGTATAACCTGAGCAGGGATTATCTTGTATATATAATAGTAAACCTTGCGGAACTCGATGCGATAGCGGACACAATAATAATAGATACGGGTGCGGGAATATCTGATGCGGTTATGGAATTTTTGGTGGCAAGCGGTGAGATAATACTTGTTACTACACCGGAACCCACTTCGATAACTGATTCATATTCACTACTTAAGGCACTTAATCAACAGTCCCGTTTTTCGAAAGACAACACTAAGATTAAAGTTGTTTCAAACAGGGTTTCCAGTGGCGAGGAGGGTCAGCAACTGTTTAATAAACTGAATGCGGTTGTTGCAAGATATTTAAAGCTACCACTTTCATATCTTGGTGCGATACCTCAGGATCAGATGCTGGCGCGAGGCGTTATGCAACAGTCACCGGTTTCAATACAGTATCCGAACTCTAAGTCTTCGAAGGCGTTTGAGCAGATTGCTGCGGAACTTGTGAATAAGAGCGAAATGGAACAATACAAACCAAGAGGAATGGCTGCATTTTTCTCACATATTATAACAGGGCGTAAACTTAATTCAGAGAGAAATACCGGAGATAAGGCTTCCGGTCAGTAATATAAATTAAAGGTAAGAGGGGTACCTGCAATGCTTGCGGACTATATTGCGCCAGGCAATAAAATTGAACTGAAGGCCATCGGTAAGGTCTGGATGGACGATGACAGCCGCACGAAAAAGATTCACCTGAGTAAGATAACCGATATTTTGTCAGAGGACAGGATAGAAGTTCTTATGCCAATGGATAAGGGGAAACTGGTATTGCTACCGGTTGATGGTGAATACAGCTTGTGCTTTTACAGCTCAAGAGGACTGTTTCAATGTTACGGAAGGATAATTGACCGATACCGAAGTAATAACGTTTATATTTTGGTTCTTGACCTTCTTAGTAATCTTCAGAGACTACAGCGAAGAGAATATTACAGATTCAGCTGTGCATTGGAGCTTAGATCGCGAATCTTTACAGAGGAAGAGGTTGAAGCTATCAGGCGGAATTGGGGATTACTTTTGGGAACCAACAAACCGTTGCAACGAAGTGTCATAGTGGACATAAGTGGAGGAGGTTTACGGTTTGTCGCTAATTTCCAATATGAAGAAGGCAGCACAATTTATTGTTCTTATCGACTACCCGGAAATATTAATAATATAGAGTACGAAATGGTGTGCACCGTACTTAGGGTACAGGAACTCGAAAACAGGCCAGGACTGTATGAGCACCGCATACAGTACACCTACATTGACGAGACTTCCAGGGAAGATATTATTCATTTTATCTTTGAGGAAGAACGAAAAATTAGAAAGAAGCAAAACTAAATGTCGAAAAAAATTTTATTAGTTGATGACTCTGCACTCATGAGAACCGTCCTTAGTGATATTATTAATTCAGATTCTAGATTTCAGGTTGTAGATAAGGCTAAAGACGGAGTGGAAGCCCTTGAGCTTCTAAAGACCAAATCATACGATGCTGTTATTTTAGATGTAAACATGCCTCGTATGGACGGTATTACGTTACTCAAGGAGATTAACAAAAATAAAATAAGGGCGAAGGTAATGATGTGTAGTACAGACACAAAGGAAGGCGCAAAAGTAACACTCGATTCATTGGAACTTGGAGCCCTTGATTTTATTCACAAACCGGATCGTGCCTCGGATTGCCGTGGCGATGATTTCACCACTACGCTCACAAGGACACTCGCAGCAGTATGCGAGTCAAGAGCGCCGGTTAGTACGAAGGCTTTTTCAATCGATGAGATCAAAGCCTCTCGTAAGATGGTGAGTATTGTCGCTAAGCATGCAGACAAGGTCACAGGTAATCGTATTGTAGCGATTGCCAGTTCTACGGGTGGGCCTCGTGCGCTTCAAGCGGTTATTCCCAAACTTCCCAAAAATCTAAAAACACCGGTTGTTCTTGTACAGCATATGCCGGAAGGATTCACAGCTTCTCTTGCTGAGAGACTTGATTCTCTTTCTGAGATAAAAGTTAAGGAAGCTGCTGAAGGTGATGTTCTTCAGGCAGGAACCGTCTATATTGCAAGAGGCGGTAAGCATATGCATATTATTACATCAGCCGGCAAGCACACAATCCATTATGTGGACGGCCCCACCAGAGAGGGTGTCAGACCTTGTGCTAACTTCATGTATGAGTCTCTTATGGATTCAGACTATGACTCAATATGTTGTGTAGTACTTACAGGAATGGGTGCTGATGGTACTGAGGGAATTAAAAATCTGAAATCGGCAAAGAAAGTTCATGTCATAGGTCAGGACGAAGCTTCCTGCACAGTTTATGGCATGCCTAAGGCAGTGGCAACAGCTGGTCTCGTTAATCAGGTCGTTACACTTGAGGACGTAGCCCAGGAAATTATTATGAACGTTGGCGTTAAGTAATCACCTGGTGAGTTTTCTCACGAGCCCGGTGTACTACTTAGTTCGGTAAAAGACTTCTGTCCGATATCAGAACTTCCTTGTGAAGAAATTACTAGAGATGAGATTTTCCTGATTACTTCCGCTAACGAGATGTTTTTTCTTATGGAGGTAAAGGGATTATGGATGTTTCTCAGTATCTAGGCGTCTTTCTCGACGAAGCAAAGGAGCATCTCCAAACACTGAATGATAGTATCATGCAGTTGGAGCAGGATCCGGAGAACGAAGATTGTATTAATGAAATTTTCCGTTCTGCGCATTCCATGAAGGGAATGGCAGGAACCATGGGTTATAAGAACATGCAGAATCTTACCCATGATATGGAAGATGTATTTTCTGATGTGCGTAACGGCACTCTCAAGATTGATTCCAGCATGATTGACACGCTGTTTCAGTGTCTGGATGCTATACAGGCTTACGTTGATAATATTACGGAGTCTCAGGATGAAGGAACTGAGGAAAATGCCAACCTTATAAAAGCGCTTGCTGACATCAGAGCAGGCGGAACAGGTGGCGGAGCAGCACATGCAGCTGCAGCAACGCCTGCACAGGAGGCAGCGCCTGCACAGGAAGCAGCGGCTGCTGCTCCTACTATGACTGCAGCTCCTTCTGACGCAGACCCTACAAAGGATTATAGAGCAATTAAGATTGACCCTGATACCAAAGGGACATTGGAAGATGCCAAGGGGCAGGGCAAGAAGCTCTATGGCCTTAATGTAAAGATTCAGGATAGCTGTATCCTTAAGGCAGCAAGAGCATTCCTTGTATTCAAGGGTATTGAAGAAATTGGTGAACTTGTAATTTCCGAGCCTTCAACCCAGGATATTGAGGATGAGAAATTTGAATTCAATTTTAGTCTAATTATTTCTACAGACGAAGAAGATAAAGATAAGATCAAAGATATAGTTAAGAGTGTTTCGGAGATTGAGGATTGTGAAATCGGTGATTATGATCCCAATGTCGCAACAAGTACTGAAGACGCAGCGGCAGCACCTGCTCAGGGAACAGCACCCGCAGCGCCTGCTCAGGGAGCAGCTCCTGCAGCTCCTGCAGCACCTGCTCCGAAGCCCGCAGAAAAAGCACCTGCAGCAGGAGGTAAGGATGCCGGTGGTAAGAAACCTGTTGGCAAGCCTGTAGTAAACCGTACGGTTCGTGTGGATATCGATAAACTTGATGTTCTTATGAATCTGGTAAGTGAGCTTATTATTGCAAAGAACTCTTTGATATCTGCTGCTAATTCAGCAGGAATTGTAAGTGGCAACGTAAACGAGCAGATAGAATATCTGGAAAGCGTTACTACCAATCTTCATGAATCTGTCATGAAAGTTCGAATGGTACCTATTGAGAGCGTACTCCAGAAATTCCCTCGTATGATTCGAGATTTAAATAAGTCACTTGGCAAGAAGATGGAACTGACCATGACCGGTGAAGACACTGAAATGGACAGAACCGTGGTTGATGAGATCGGTGACCCTCTGATGCACCTTTTGAGAAACAGTGCTGACCATGGTATTGAATCTGCCGAGCTTCGTGCAGAGAGAGGAAAACCTGAAGAAGGACAGATTTTCCTGCATGCATACCAGGATGGTAACAGTGTTGTTATTGAAGTTGGTGATGATGGTAATGGTATTGACGCCGAGAAGGTTAAGGCTAAGGCTATTGAGAAAGGCGTTATTACTCAGGATCAGGCAGACAGCATGACTGAAAAACAGGCTGTTGAGCTTCTTTTCCATCCCGGATTTTCTACAGCAAAGCAGGTATCTGAAATTTCAGGAAGAGGCGTAGGCCTTGACGTTGTTAAGTCAAAGGTTGAGTCTTTGTCCGGCGAAGTTGATGTAAAGACAAAGCTTGGAGAAGGAAGTACTTGGATTATTAGACTTCCGCTTACACTTGCGATTATTCAGGCTCTGATGGTTGTAGTAGGAAATGAAAAATATGCTATTCCTCTTGATTCTATCCAAAGTATTGAGGATGTTGCTCCTACGGATATTAAGACCGTTGAGAATAAAGAAGTTATAAATCTTCGCGGAAGCGTAACTCCTATAATTCGTGTAAGTGATGCACTGGATGCAGAAAGTAACAAGAATGAAGATGAAGATCTTGTAGTCGTTATTACAAGAAAAGGTGATCAGCAATTTGGTCTTGTAATTGATGAACTGATGGGACAGCAGGAAATTGTTATCAAGCCTCTTGGCAGATACATGAATAAGTGCCGCATGATCAGTGGTGCTACTATCCTAGGCGATGGCGAGATCGCATTGATCCTTGATACAAATCAGTTAGCATAAAAGTGAGGCAATCAATCTCTGATTTTCGATATCATCCTTGTTCTGCAAAGTGAAGCGAATGCAAAAGTTTATGGATGAGGAGAACAATTCTGACGAAAGGGAAAAATTATGAATGAATTAAGAGATACACAAGATGTCGGCGAACTGATTCAGTATATTATCATCAGACTCGGTGACGAACAGTATGGAATAGATATTAAATATATTGATAACATTGTGCGCATGCAGCAGATAACAAGAGTACCTCAGGTTGCCCATTATCTTAAGGGCGTTATCAATATTCGAGGTGTCATTGTACCTGTTATGAGTCTCAGACTTAAAATGGATATGGCTCCGGATGAAATAACAGATAAAAGCCGTATTATTATTCTGAAGGCTGAGGAGGATACGCTTATCGGTATTATTGTTGATCAGGTTAATCAGGTTCTTACCCTGGGAAGTAAGAGCATTGAAAAAGTTACATACAGTGCCGATAAGGGGAAAAAGCTTAACAGCTTCATAAGTGGCGTTGGAAAATATGAAGGAGGTCTTGTTTCAATTCTTGATCTTGGAATGGTAGAGATGGAAGAGGATAAGGCTAAAGCGTAAAGGAGGAAAACCCTTTGAGTGAGATGAGTTTGGAGAATATGTCCGACCAATATTTTGATGTTCTAAAGGAACTGGGTAATATTGGAGCGGGTAATGCGACCACTGCACTTGCACAAATGCTTGGTACAAAGGTTGATATGTCAGTACCGCAGGTTAAGCTTCTTGATTTTAAAGATGTTGGAGATCTGATGGGCGGTGCTGAGCAGATAATGACCGGCATTTACCTGGCTGTTGAGGGCGATATAAACGGTAGCATAATGTTCCTTCTTGGTATGAAAGCAGCAAGACATCTTGTAAACATGCTTATGGGAATTACCGATAAGGACGAAAATGTTCCTTTTGATGACACAGAGCTTTCTGCGATCAAGGAAGTGGGCAATATTATTACAGGATCATACCTGAATTCACTTTCTATGATTACAAATTTGAAACTTTTACCTTCAGTACCTTTTCTTGCAATCGATATGGCGGGAGCTATCCTGTCAGTACCTGCAATTGAGTTTGGTATGATGGGGGATAAGATTCTGCTAATTGAGACATCTTTCTTTGACAGTGAAGTTCTCAGCGGATATTTTATCCTGCTGCCTGATGTGGACGGTTACAGTAAGATTTTGACATCTCTCGGAATGGGCGATGTTACCATTAATGGATAAGGAGCTAAGTGAATGAGTCAAATTATCAAGGTTGGTATGGCCGATCTTAATATTTGCGTCAGTCCTGATGGAATCACGACACTTGGACTTGGCTCCTGTGTAGGGATTGCTGTACGGGATCCGGTAACCAAAATAGGCGGTCTGGCACATATTATGCTTCCTGATTCCAAAGAGATAAAAAACAATTCCAATATTCCGAAATTTGCGGATACCGGAATTGATGAACTTATTAAGCAGGTAGTAGCAAAAGGTGCCAGCAAATCACGTCTTGTTGCAAAAATAGCCGGTGGTGCTCAGATGTTTGCATTTAATTCCGCCAATGCAACTATGCGTGTTGGAGAGAGAAATGTTGCAGCTACAATAAAAAAACTTAAGGAACTCGGTATTCCGATATTGGCACAGGATACAGGAGATTCTTATGGACGTACTGTAATTTTCTATCCTGAGAATGGAAATTTTGTCATAAGAGCTGTAGGTAAACCGGAAAAGACGATATGAGCGCTGAAGAAAATACTGAAGAAATTAACCAAAAAAAAGTTAACGTGAAAAAGGCTTCTCAGAAGGATAATTCTGAGAACGTGGTTGACGAAGAATTAGTTAATGAAGCCGGCGAGGATTCTGCTGATGAGGATCCTGAGGAAAAGCCGGAGGAAGAGAAAAAAGAGAAAAAGTATAGAACGGAGACTATCACCATTACTGAGGCTCCGAAGACCAGGCTGATTACCGCTATCGTAATGCTTATGGGCAGTGGTTTTATAGCTATATATACGATGCTCCAGCATTACGAAATCGGAGCCTGGATTAAAACGCTCTTTTTGTCACTTGTGATTTTTTTCATAGTCGGCAGGCTTTTTGAGCTATTGGTTGTTCATTTTGATACCCTGAATTCCGATAAGGAAAAGGCAATTCGGATACAGGAGGACGCAATAGCTCAAAGGCAGGCTGATGAACAGGTTGCACGTATTACAGAGGAAGAAGCAGCAGAGGCTGAAAGACTTGCTGCTGAAGAGGCTGAAAGACTTGCTGCCGAACAAGCCGAAGAGAATGAAAATTTACCGGATGAATATGATTCATTTGGAGAAAGTGACGATTTCGATTTAGGTCCAGACCTTTCGAAATTTTAACAGGGATAGTTAACTTATGGATGAAGCCGGAAGAAGCAAGCTTTGGAATGAATATCATAAGAATAAAGCACCCGAACTCAGAGAGAAGCTTATTTTGGAATATGCTCCGCTGGTAAAACTTGTGGCGGGACGCCTTTCCATGTATTTAGGTTTCAATGTTGAGTATGATGATCTTGTTGGATATGGTATTTTCGGACTTATTGATGCTATCGATAAGTTTGATCTCATGAAGGATGTTAAGTTTGAAACTTATGCCAGTGTGAGAATAAGAGGTGCGATTCTTGATCAGATAAGAAAAATGGACTGGATACCCAGGACCATAAGACAAAAACAGAAAAAGATCGAAGCTGCCATTCATGAAATTGAGAAGGAGCAGGGACATCCTGCAACAGATACGGAAATTGCTGCTAAGCTCGGCATTTCCGACGATGAATATGTTAACTGGCAAAATCAGATGAAGGTTACGGGTGTGGTTTCCCTTAATGAATTTATGGAACAGGGAAGTGATGTTCCCGAGGACACCAATAATCTTGCGTCAAGCTTTGAAAAGCCTGAAGAGGCAATAGAAAAAGAAGAATTAAAGAAGATGCTGGCAGAGAGTCTTGCGCTTCTTACAGATAAAGAAAAGAAAGTAATACTTTTGTATTACTATGAAGAGCTTACTCTGAAAGAAATCAGTAATGTATTAGAAGTTTCTGAATCCAGAGTTTCACAGCTCCATACAAGAGCTCTTCAAAAGATGCGTGAAAAACTCGGAAAATATATGGGAATACTGACACAACTTGGCTGATGATCACATCTTTAGTCAAGTTGTTGTCATGCTTTTAATCGCTATTATAAAAACGAACCTTTGCCAACATTTAAATATAAACTATAGTTTATAGAGGAGGGTATTAATGAACGGTTATTTTCAGCTAATCACTATGCCCACTTCAACAGGTATTAAAGTCTATGGGCCTACCGAAGACGGGCATGCTGTAAAATATGATGACGTTAAAGAATACCTGGAAGAGCGAGTAATCAGCTATAGACCGGCCATTTTAAACGAGGCTGTTACGGAAGCAACAGGAGAGATAGTAATTCTTAATGACAATTCCTGCTATCCTGAGAGAGAAAGCTACAGGCTTACTATTTCCAGAGACCGTATGGAAGCCTCGGCATTTTTTTATGCGCCTTCAGAAAATGCTGAATATATGTCTAAAAGAGAATTTCTCGAGGATCTGCAATATAGAAATATTATTTACGGTATAGATATTGATAATATAAATGATTATTTTGATTTCAGAGAATACTGTAAGGAAATTGTTGTTGCAAGAGGAACAAAAACAAGAGAAGGCTGTAACGCAAGAATAGATTATCAGTTCAAGGCTGACCTCCATGCAAAGCCCGCTATGCGTGAGGATGGAAGCGTTGATTACTTTAATCTGAATATTATTAATCATGTTAAAAAAGGTGAGCAGCTGGCTATTCTTACGCCAGAGGATCCCGGGGACCCCGGAAAGAATATTTACGGTGAGGTTTTAAATCCGAGACCTGTAAAACCGCTTAAACTTGCAGTTGGGAAGAATACATCACTATCTCCTGACGGACTTGTCCTTATTTCAGAAACGGACGGCCATGTTACGCTTAAACAGGGAAAAGTTTCTGTAAGCAATGTAATACAATTTGAGAATGTTGACGTGGCAACCGGTAATGTCAATTATGACGGTAGTGTGGAAGTAAGGGGGACTGTGGCAGCCGGCTTTTCAATAAAAGCAGGAGCAAATATTTTGGTTAAGGGTGTTGTTGAAGGTGCCAGTCTTACTGCCGGAAATGATATTATCCTCGAACGCGGTATAAACGGTATGGGGAAGGGCGAAATAAAGGCAGGCGGTAACATCGTTACAAAGTTCATTGAGAATGCCAAAGTCAGCGCAAAAGGAAGCATAACGAGTGAGAGTATACTTCATTCCAGTGTTTCTTCGGGAACTGAAATAAATGTTTCCGGAAAAAAGGGATTCATTGCAGGCGGAAGAGTTACTGCGACTGATAGAATTACTGCCAAGGATCTTGGCAGTGATATGGGAGCAACAACTATAATTGAGGTTGGAGCTGATCCGGGCCTTAAGATAAGAATAAGAGAACTCCAAAAAGCTATTTCGGATTCGTCTAAAAGACTTGAAAATATTAAACCTACCGTTGAATCTATAACAAAACGACTTAGGAGCGGCCAGCAGCTTTCTCCTGAGCAGACAAGACAGGCACAGCAGCTCATCACTCAGAATAAGGTATTGACTTCGCAGATTGAAAAAAACACCAATGAACTTAATGAGTTACAGCAAAAACTTGCAGATTCAAAAGATGCGTATGTTGTTGTTGAGGGGACAGCTTATCCCGGAATAACGATACATATTGGGGATCAGCAAACTACTGTTAAAACTGAGTCTACATATTGCAGATTTGTATTAAGGGACGGGGTTGTTAAGACAAGTCCAATCTAATTATACACGTTGTTTTGACCGATATAATGTTTAAAGGGGGAGATACAGGGGAGAAAGGAGGAAAATATGTCGATAGGCAGAATAGACTTTCAGGGTTCGGTGGCAAGAACAAATGATTTTTCACAGATCAAACAAAATGAAGACAACAAAGTTTTTACCGATCAGAATGCTCTGCAGACAGAATTTAATAAGGAAGTAGATCAAAAATCAAATTCTGTTACAAAGAAAGAAAATGTTGATCAGCAGAAACAGGAAAAGCATGACGCCAAAGAAAAAGGAAAAAATGAATATTTTGGTAATGGCGGAAAAGGAAAAAATCATTATAAATCGCCTGAGGAACTGGAGAAACTAACGGAAACTCTGATCGGAGCTGACGGAAAACCCTTGGACATGCATATTTCCTCCGGGTTTGACTTCAAAATTTAAACACTTTATAATACAAGGGAGTGTATTCTGAATGGGAGCGGAATACAGAAGCTCGAGTGGGGATGTTATGATAAGTGTTACGGAAATTATATTAATCGCCGTCGGAATCCTGGCGGTAATATTAGGGTATCTTATTCCTAGTAGAAAAGACTCTTCCGGCTTTGATTATGATGGGGCTAATCAGAGAATAAATGACATGGTTTCCAAGGCTATAAAAAATTCAAAATCCCAGATGGATGAGATGCTTGATGATTGCATGGAGGAAGCGATTAATAAGGCTGAACGTGCGATGGACCGTGTTACTAATGAGAAGATGTCTGCAATTAGTGAATATTCAGATACTGTCATGAATGATATCCATAAAAATCATGATGAAGTAGTTTTTATGTATGATATGCTGAATGACAAGCACAAGAACCTCAAAAACACAGTTTCTGAGGCTAATCGTGCTGCAAAAGAGGTAAAGGAAGCAGAAGCCAAGAGACAGGCAGAGCTTGAAGCAGAATCCAAGAGACAGGCTGAACTTGAAGAAGCTGCCAGAAAACAGGCAAAGCGTGAAGAACAAGCAAGAATTAAAGCTCAGCGTGAAGCTGAGGCAAGACGTCTGGCAGAGCTTGAGGCAGAAGCTAAAAGACAGGCTCAGGCTGAAGCTGAAGCAAGAAGAAAAGCAAAGCTTGAGGCTGAGGCAAGAAGACAGGCAGAGCTTGAAGCAGAAGCTAAAAAGCAGGCAGAACTTGAAGCAGAGGCAAAAAGGCGGGCTGAATTTGAGGCGGAACAAAAGAGAAAAGCAAAGCTTGAGGCAGAAGCCAAGAGACGAGCTGAATTTGAAGAAAAAGCCAAGAGACAGGCAGGACTTGACGCCAGTTCTCCTTTTGCAATCGAACCACATTTTTCATCTTTATCCGATATACTTGATCGCGCTGATGAAGCAGCCGCAGCAAAGACTAATAATCGTGTGATCAGATCTGAACAGCCTGTGGCAATGTACTATGAAAATGAGTATAACGAAGAGGCTGCTGAAGAATTCCAAAATACATATTGGCCTGAATCAAATGAAGATGACTATATGGATGAAGCGGTTCCAACTGTGAATGATATACAGACTCAACCTGCTGATGACTTTACCACATATGGAAACGGATATCCTGAAGAAGAAATTCCAGCAAAGGTTGTTTCGATTGCAGATGTACCAAGAAAAAAGACTGTTGTGCAGGAAACTGTCCGGGATACAGAGATGGTGAGCGACCCGGTATCACGTAATCAGAAGATTCTTGATATGCATAAAGCCGGGAAGTCAGCAGTTGTTATTGCACGTGAATTAAGACTTGGAATAGGTGAGGTTAAGCTTGTTATTGATCTTGCCGGAAAACATAAGAAAAACCGTACATCCATTATGTAAAGAAAACTGTTTTGGGGGACAAATATACTTACTATGAAACTAAAATATTACTTAAGAGGCCTTGGGCTCGGGATTGTTCTCACATCTATAATTATGGGTGTTGTTCTTGGTAATTCCGGCAATAAGATGAGTGACGAGGAAATAAAAAGAAGAGCGAAACAACTGGGAATGGTTGAAGCCGAAAGCACCTTGTCAAGTTATTCGGAAACCGCTAAGATTCCGGAGGGAACAGATGAAAATGATAACCCTGCATCCGATAAGGAAATGGATAAAGAAGGAAAAGAAATATTTGAAAAAATCGACCAAGGGGAGCCTTCGGCAGGTGAATCAGTTCCGGAAGTGGCTGAAGAGACGGAAGAAAGAGGAACAGCTGGCGAAAGCAGTGAAAGCATTGAATCCGAGGAGGATGTTAAACTCGCTGCTGATGATTCCAATAAGGTCGCTACTACAGATGTTGTGGAAGCACAGAGTGAAGAAAACTCAGAAACATCAATAGCAACGGATAGTACAACCACTGATACAACCCAAATAATAAATAAAACAAGTGGGTCTGATACTGCTAATTCGGAAATTTCTGCCAAACAGGAATCTGTAAATGAGGATTCACAAAATACAAATTCTTCTAATATTGGAGAAACACAAAAACAGGCAGCTGCTACAGATTCCCTACAAACTGAGGCAACACAACAGGAAAACGTTACGGGGATACCTGATGCTGATGAAGCAAAACAGCAGACATCTGTTGAAGGAAACAGTTCTTCAGAGGATGTGAATTATATAGTTGTTGTTTTGCCAAGTGGAAGCGAATCCGATGACTGTGCAAGAATACTCAGAGAGGCCGGTGTAATTGAAGATGGCGTTGAATTCAATAAATATCTTGTAAGTACAGGTAAAGACAGAAGCATCAGATCAGGGACAAAACAGATACCCAAAGGATTGTCCTTTGAGGAAATAGCTGCAATAATAACAAAATAATATCTTGTCAAAAGCCCAAAATCATGGTATTCTAATGAAGCTGTGAGCATATGGGCTTTTATTATGCCCTTTTTTGGCGCACAGAGTCACAAATAAACACGTACATCCAGATTTCATCCGGTGTTCTGTTTGGATAGGATGAAATGCTTTCGAAGGAAGTAACGCCCCTTCGGCTCAAAAGTTAAAGGTGTGCGGAAGATTAACCAAATGGAGGTAATAACATGAGCGTTGTATCTATGAAACAGTTACTTGAAGCAGGTGTACACTTTGGTCACCAGACAAGAAGATGGAACCCTAAGATGGCTCCTTACATCTTCACAGAGAGAAATGGTATCCATATCATTGATCTTCAGAAGTCAGTTGTAAAGGTTGATGAAGCTTATAAGGCAGTATTTGAAATTGCTTCACAGGGTGGTACAGTTCTTTTTGTTGGTACAAAGAAGCAGGCACAGGATGCAGTTAAGACTGAGGCTGAGCGTTGCGGTATGTACTATGTAAATGAGAGATGGCTTGGCGGTATGCTTACAAACTTCCGTACAATCCAGAGCAGAATCGAGCGTCTTAAGAAGCTTGAGAAGATGCAGGAAGATGGAACATTTGATGTTCTTCCCAAGAAGGAAGTTGCACAGCTCAAGAAAGAATATGAAAAGCTTAACAAGGTTCTTGGCGGAATCCGTGATATGAAGAGAATTCCTGATGCTATCTTTGTTGTAGATCCTAAGAAGGAAAGAATCTGCATCCAGGAAGCAGAGGCACTTGGAATTACACTTATCGGTATCGGTGATACAAACTGCGATCCTGATGAACTTGATTTCATCATTCCCGGTAATGACGATGCTATCCGTGCAGTAAAGCTTCTTGTTGGTAAGATGGCTGACGCTGTTATCGAGGCTAACCAGGGTGCAGAGAACCTCACATCTGAGGAGCAGGTTTCTGAGGAAGAGACTACAGAAGAATAATCTCATAGCGAGACGGAACTTCATTCAATATATAATTTAATCTTGGAGGATATTTTAGATGGCTATTACAGCAGCAATGGTTAAAGAGTTACGTGAATCTACCGGTGCAGGCATGATGGAGTGCAAAAAGGCTCTTTCCGAGACAAACGGTGATATGGATGCAGCAGTAGAGTATCTTAGAAAAAATGGTCAGGCTAAGGCTGAGAAGAAGGCTAGCAGAATTGCAGCTGAAGGTCTTACAAGAGTAGCTGTAAAGGATGACAAGACAGCATCTGTTGTAGAAGTTAATTCAGAGACTGACTTTGTAGCTAAGAACGAACAGTTCCAGAACTTTGTTGAAGCAGTTGCTAAGCAGGCTTCTGAGACAGAGTCAAAGGATATGGATAGCTTTATGGCTGAGAAGTGGATTCTTGATGGATCAAAGACTGTTCAGGAAGCACTTATCGAGATTACAGCTATTATCAGTGAGAAAATCAGCATTCGTCGTTTCGAGAAGGTTGTAGCTGAGAATGGTATCGTTGTTCCTTATGTTCATGGCGGCGGAAGAATTTCAGTTCTTGTTGAGGCTGATACTGATGTTGTAAACGACAACATCAAGGATGCTCTTAAGAACGTTGCAATGCAGATTGCAGCTCTTTATCCGAAGTATGTTGATATGAACGATGTTCCTCAGGACTTCAAGGATCACGAGAAAGAAATCCTCCTTGCTCAGGCTACAAAAGAGAATGAGGAGCTTCCTGAAGGAAAGAGAAAGCCTCAGCAGATCATCGAGAAGATGCTTGTTGGACGTCTTCAGAAGGAACTTAAGGAAATCTGCTTAAATGAGCAGGTATATGTTAAGGCTGAGGATGGCAAGCAGACTGTTGCTCAGTATATAGCTCAGGTTGCTAAAGAGAATGGTGCAAACCTTTCAATCAAGCGTTTCATTCGTTTTGAGACCGGTGAAGGCATTGAGAAGAGAGAAGAGAACTTCGCAGAAGAGGTTGCTAAGCAGGCAGGAATGCAGTAATTCCTATCTCATAATATAAAATGTGATTGCCCTTGCCGTTAATAATGACGGCAAGGGTTTTTATACATATGATAGTTTTGTCGGGAGGAATTACGGTAGATGGGAGTTGTTAATCTCAAGGGGACCGGTTCCGGTATTATTCTTGAACTTGATCCTAAGATTTCTTTTGATATTCTAATAAAAGAGGTAGCTACCAAATTTCATGATTCTCGTTCATTTTTGGGAAAAGCTTCTATGGGGATGATAATAAGAGGCAGAATCCTTTATGACAGAGAAGAAAATGAAATATTGGAAGTTATTTCAAATAACTGTGATATTAACATCACTTGTGTGTTAAGAGAAGATCCTGAAACGGACAGGATTTTTGCAAGCTATATTCAAAAGGCTGATTTGGTTGTGCAGGAACAGACAACAGAATTAAATGATGAAACTGCATTTGACGAAGCCAGACTTGACGAAGAAAAGAATTTGGCTGTAGTTCATACAGGTAGTCTGCGATCCGGACAATCAATAGTATTTGATAAAAGTGTTGTAGTTATGGGTGATATAAAGCCGGGAGCTTCCATAACTTCAAAAGGCAGTATTTTTATTCTCGGCTCACTTAGAGGTAGTGCATATGCGGGATCTGAAGGGGATGAAAACGCATTTATAATGGCACTTGAATTTGATCCGTTACAGGTCAGAATAGCTAATGCTATAGCTATTTCACCTGATTCTGATAAGGGACCAAAGATTAAAATGAGAAAATTCATGAAAACCACTTCGGAAAAGAATACTGAGGTGGCATACATTTTGGATGGACATATTGTAAAAGATACATATGGCGCCGCATTTTTGCGCGATAATCGATTTATTTAATTTTATAAAACGGAGGATGGAATGGGAGAAGTAATAGTAGTAACTTCCGGCAAAGGCGGAGTCGGAAAAACAACAACCACAGCTAATATTGGTACCGGGCTTGCTAAGCTGAACAAAAAGGTTGTACTTATAGATACCGATATAGGACTTAGAAATCTTGATGTGGTTATGGGGCTTGAGAATCGTATTGTTTATAATCTTGTAGATGTTGTAGAAGGCAGCTGCAAGGTGAAGCAGGCGATGATCAGAGATAAAAGATATGATACACTTTTTCTTTTACCTGCTGCACAGACAAAAGATAAGACAAGCGTAACTCCTGATCAGATGAAAAAACTTGCAGATGATCTTAAGCAGGAATTTGATTATGTAATTATGGATTGTCCTGCTGGAATTGAGCAGGGATTTAAAAATGCCATTGCGGGTGCGGAGAGAGCTATAGTCGTAACAACGCCTGAAGTATCTGCAGTACGTGATGCAGATAGAATTATCGGCTTACTTGAAGCAAACGAAATAGGTAAAACGCAGCTTGTTGTAAACAGACTTAGACCTGATATGGTTAAGCGTGGTGATATGATGAGCGCTGAGGATGTTATAGATATACTTGCTGTAGAACTTCTTGGAGTTGTTCCGGATGATGAAAGCATCGTCATTGCAACCAATAACGGTGAACCTCTTGCAGGTGACAGTTCATTGGCCGGACAGGCATATATGAATATCTGCAGAAGAATACTTGGTGAATCTGTTCCTTTCCTTAATCTTGATGATAAAAAAGGACTTTTTGCAGCCATAGCAAAAGTTTTCCGTAAGTGATGAGGGGGATAAGCTATGAAACTGACTGATATTTTTAAAAGAAAATCTTCAGGACAGGCAGCTAAGGATCGCCTAAAGCTGGTTCTTGTTTCAGACAGATCGAGCTGCTCACCGGAGATCATGGAACGAATAAAAAATGACATACTTGATGTTTTGTCTAAGTATGTTGAGGTTGACCAGGCCGGACTTGATATAAAATTTACTCAGATGGAAACCGAAGGAACTGAGGCAGACGGAAAAAGCGTACCTGCGCTTTATGCCAATATTCCGATAAGAAATGTAAAACATACCGTTAAGGAATAAGCTTAAAAGGATGCTTATAGGCATCCTTTTAATATGCAAATATATTTTTAAATTTTGATTATATATTTATAAAATTCATTGAAAAAATGTGAAAAGATTGATATTATACAGTAAGTAGTATTATTGTGTACAATTAAATATATTATATTACTTTTTAATATCGCCAGGAGGAAAAAATGAGTAAAGAGAATTATGATGGATTAAAATTGGAGAATCAACTGTGTTTTCCACTATATGCTTGTTCAAAAGAGATAATAAGGGCATATAAACCATTTCTTGATGAAGTGGATCTGACATATACTCAATATATTACTATGATGGTCCTTTGGGATAAGAAAGAAATGAATGTAAAAACTCTGGGAGAATGCTTATTTCTTGATTCCGGAACACTTACTCCTGTTCTAAAAAAGCTTGAGAATAAAGGCTATCTTAAGCGTACCAGATCTAAAACTGACGAAAGAAATCTTCTTGTTTCAATAACAAAAGAAGGAGAAGCATTGAAGGAAAAGGCAAAGGATATTCCCGCCAAGATTGGAAGCTGTGTTAAGCTTAATGAAAATGATGCAAAAGAATTATATAGACTACTTTATATGATTATTGACAATGTTCGTTAAAAAATTGTTATTTTTATCACGAATTTATATGTAAAAGTATTTAATTTGTGGTAGTATATTTAAGGCATGTTTGTGACTTTTATTGTCGTAAACTGCTAATAAATTTTATCCTGAAAGGGGTGGAGATTCTTTGACTATATCAATACTTAAAGCAGTGAGTTTCCTTATTCTTTTCCCATTCGTTATAGCAGTTCTCATGTTCTGCATAAGGAATTCATCACTTCTGCGCAATTTTGTTGCAATTGTAGGAGGCTTCAGTGTTATGGCGACTGCGATCATGGTTGGCATTCGAGTGCTTTCCATGAAAGGAACAACGCATAATACTTACCTGACAGCAACAGCTCCTCATGACCATATCATTATGGGAGGCGAACTCCTTCTTATGGGCATCGTTATTTTCCTGAGTCTTAAGTACAAAAAATACTATGCTATACTTTTATCCATGATAGGAACTATTCCGGTTCTTGCAATGGACTTCTCGGGATATACTGTTGAAGGATATGCTCATATAAGAGTTGATTTCCTTTCTGCAGTGATGATACTCATAGTAGGTTTTGTAGGTATTCTTATTTGTATTTATGCAGTTGGATACATGAAGGATTACCACAATCATCATACTGATGTTGAAGACAGATCAAACTATTTTCTCGCACTTTTATTTGTATTTGTGGGAGCTATGTTTGGTCTTATTGTTTCAGATAATCTGGGATGGATTTATTTCTTCTGGGAAATTACCAGTGTATGTTCATTTCTTCTTATCGGTTATACAAGAACGGAAGAGGCCATCAACAACAGCTTCAGAGCTTTATGGATGAATCTTTTGGGTGGATGTGGATTTGCTGTAGCGCTTCTTATTTGCAATCTGAGAATGGGGATTGCAAATTTAAGCCAGCTTACAGCTATTATTCCCAGACAGAATATGTTTGTAATGGTTCCTGTTACATTAATTGCATTTGCTGCACTTACAAAGAGTGCTCAGTTCCCGTTTTCAAGATGGCTTCTTGGAGCGATGGTCGCACCTACACCCAGTAGTGCGCTTCTTCATTCAGCAACCATGGTTAAAATCGGTGTATATATGCTGATAAGGCTTTCACCTATGCTGAAGGGAACTTTCACGGGAGTAATGATTACCGTTATAGGTGGATTTACATTCTTTGCTGCATCACTTCTTGCTATAACAGTAAGCGATGGAAAAAAGGTACTTGCATATTCTACAATTTCAAACCTTGGTCTTATTACTGCATGTGCAGGAACAGGTACTACCGAGGGCGTTTGGGCTGCTACAATGCTTATTCTTTTCCACGCTGTTTCAAAATCACTTCTTTTCCAGACAGTCGGTGATATTGAAAACTGCATGCACAGCCGTGACGTGGAAGATATGCATGGACTTATCATAAAGCTTCCTAAGCTTGCATTTATTATGATCATCGGAATATGTGGAATGTTTATGGCTCCTTTCGGAATGCTTGTTTCCAAATGGGCTGCGCTTAAATCATTTGTTGATTCAAATTCAGTATGGTTGGTTCTTTTCCTTGTATTTGGCTCAGGTTCAACTCTATTTTATTGGGCAAAATGGCTTGGAAAAATCTGTACTGTTATTCATCAGTCATATGAACTTGAGGATATCACACCTAAGAGTGAAATGATTTCTCTGGTGCCTCTTACATGTATGATTATTATTATGTGTTTTGCATTCCCGAAGATGTCAGATATAATGGTTCAACCTATTCTTAACGAGGCTTTCCATAAGAATATTCCGAATGTTATCGGAGGATCTGACGTTATTATCATGATGATTATGGTAGCAATGATATTTGCTATTCCTATCGGAAGCAGATTACTCGCTATAGGTAAGAAGAGTAAGATGACTATGTCTTATGTAGCCGGTGTTAATGCCGGAGATGACCGTCATTATATTGACTCTTTTGGTAAGGAGAGACCTCTTTATATGTCAAACTGGTATATGACAGAATATTTTGGAGAGGATAAGCTTCTTGCGCCCAGTATTGTGATTTCAGCTATTATAGTAATCGTAATGCTGATTATTGTATGCGGAGGTGCTTTCTGATGATTTTAACAACAGTTATAAAAGTAGTTCTTTATATATTACTTGCTCCTATAATCGGAGGATTAATGGAAGGTATCGACCGTGTTGTATCAGCTCGTATGCAGAGAAGACAGGGGCCGCCTCTTTTCCAGCCTTTTTATGATGTATATAAGCTTCTTGCTAAGCAGACAACCGTTGTTAACAGCATCCAGGTTCTGTTTGTTATAGCATATCTTATATTTACAATTTTTACCGGTGCACTTTTCTTTGGCGGCGGCGATATGCTTCTTGTATTTTTTGCTCTGTCAATGTCAGAGGTTATGATGGTACTTGCTGCATACTCAACAAACGGACCTTACAGTGCACTTGGAGCTAACCGAGAACTTCTTCAGATGATGTGCTACGAGCCTATGATCCTGCTTGTTGCAATAGGTTTTTATGAAGCAAACGGCAGCTTTATGGTAAATGATCTTGTTCAGGCAGCTAATCCTGCTGTTTACAAGATTCCGGGTATGCTTATTGGATTTTTGTTCATACTTACCATTAAATTCAGAAAATCTCCTTTTGACATGAGTACATCTCATCACGCACACCAGGAGATGGTTAAGGGTCTTACTTCAGATATTTCAGGTACTAATCTTGCTTTCTATGAGATAGCAGAGTGGTATGATGAAGTACTGATGATGGGTATTGTTGCTATGTTCTTTATTTATAACAATCCTATCAGCATTGTTTGGGCTCTTATTGCTTGTGTAATATTCTATCTTATGGAGACACTGATTGATAATGTATTTCCTCGTGTTAAATACATGGCTATGCTGGTTAGCAGCTGGGTTGTGATTCTTGTTTGTGCAGGAACTAACCTTCTTATTCTCAGTGTAATTGGTAAATAAAGGAGAAACTATGAAAATTTCAAAATCACCCTGGGTGTTACATTATGATGGATCCAGTTGCAATGGATGTGATATTGAGGTTCTTGCAACAATGACTCCACTTTATGACGTTGAAAGATTCGGAATTATAAATACAGGAAATCCTAAACATGCTGATATACTCCTTCTTACCGGTGGTATTAATGCACAGACAGCTCCGGTTGTCAGACAGCTTTACAATCAGATGCCGGATCCCAAAGTTGTAATAGCTTGTGGTATCTGTTCCTGTGATGGTGGCATTTTTAAGGAATGTTACAACATTTTAGGTGGATCCGATAAAGTTGTTCCGGTGGATGTTTATGTTCCCGGATGTGCAGTAAGACCTGAAGCACTTATTGATGGTGTTGTTAAGGCCCTTGCTATTCTTGAAGAGAAGAGAGTTAAAGTTAAGGAATCAATGAAGCAGGGATACTGTACAGTTGATTATAGTAAGATTGCTGTTCGTATGAAGGCAGAGGATTATGATCCTGCTACGCAGTATGATGCTGTGTTAACAGAAGAAGCACTTCGTGAGCAGGCTGAAGCCAAGATTGCTCAGACTTCAAAAACGGCTCCTAAGCCTGCAGCACCCGTAGCTGCACCTAAAAAAGATGAAGGAGGAAACGCCTGATGAATATGGATTTTAAGAGTGTTAAGGCGGAAGAGGTCATCGACGAGGCGCAGAGGCTTAAATTTGATGGGTATCATCTTATGCAGCAATGTGCTACCAGAACCGCTGATGGGTATGAACTTGTTTATAGCTTTGGCAAAGCACTTGAAGTGTGCCAGGTTAAGATAATCCTTTCTGAAAATCAGTCAATAAATAGTATAAGCCATGTATTTCCATGTGCTTTTCTTTATGAAAATGAGATGCATGATCTGTTTGGAATAGACATTCAGATGATCAGTCTTGATTATAAAGGTTCTTTCTATAGAACAGCTATAGAAACACCTTTTAAGTAATTTATTTGGGCAAAGCACTTGTAAATTAATAGTGCCGGCCATGGATTTATAATTAACGTTTTTCAGTTTTGTTAATACAACAGGCTGATGAAACAATTATCTTTAGAAAGAGGAGATTCTATGTCAACCAGAAGTGTTATTCCTTTCGGACCTCAGCATCCTGTACTGCCTGAACCGATACACCTTGATTTGGTTTTGGAGGATGAGAAGGTTGTTCAGGCCATTCCTTCTATTGGATTTATACATCGTGGTTTGGAAAAACTTGTAGATAAAAAAGATTTTCATGAAATGGTATATGTTGCAGAGCGTATTTGCGGTATTTGTTCCCTTGGACATGGACTTGGATATTGCGATGCAGTCGAACATATTATGGATCTTGAAGTTCCGGAAAGGGCTCTATATTTAAGAACCATGTTATCCGAGCTAAGCAGAATGCATTCTCATATGCTATGGCTTGGACTTCTTGCAGATGCATTTGGATTTGAATCACTTTACATGGAATGCTGGAGAATCCGTGAAGAGATTCTTGACATGTTTGAAATAGCAACAGGTGGTCGAGTTATATTTTCTATTATGAAGATAGGTGGGCTAAGGAGAGATATTCCTGATGATATGCTCAGGGCTTTCCGTCAGAGACTCGATAGTATCGAAGAAGGCCTTGGTATTGTTAGTAAGCCATTCTTTGATGATGTTGCAGTAAAAAATCGTCTTGTAGATGTTGGTATACTTACTCCCGAGAAGGCAGATCTTCTTGGAACAGCAGGTCCTTTTCTTCGTGCCAGCGGCATTGCCAGAGATATCAGATCAACAGGTTATTGTGCTTATGATAAGGTCGAGTTTGAACCTATTATCAGTACCGGATGCGATTCATATGCTCGTACAGAAGTACGTATTAAGGAGATATATCAGGCTATTGATATCATACGTCAGTGCATAGATAAGATGCCTGCAGGTCCTGTTGATGTTCCTGTAAAGCCTAACCAGTTCCCTAATGGCGAATATATGACCAGAATAGAGCAGCCCAGAGGTGAGGCACTCTATTATGTAAAGGCAAACGGGAGCAAGCTTATAGATCGTATGAGAGTAAGAACTCCTACATTTGCTAATATACCTGCTCTTGTTGATGTTCTTGCAGGATGTGATCTTGCTGATGTGCCGATTCTTGTACTTACTATTGATCCATGTATCAGTTGTACAGAACGCTAACGCTAATCAGAATGAAAGAAGGTAGGAAGATTTGAGTCTTATAAATTTTAATACACAAGTAATTAAAAATCTGTTCTCAAAACCTGCGACTCGTAAATATCCTTTCGAGCCTAAGGTATATCCTGAGCGTACACGCGGACATGTACAGAATGATATGGACGTATGTGTGCTTTGCGGACTTTGTTCAATAAAGTGTCCTACACATGCAATAACTGTTGATAAGGCTGCAAAAACCTGGTCTATAAGACCTATGAGCTGCATACAGTGCAGATGCTGTGTAGATAATTGTCCTAAGAAGTGCCTTTCAATGGATACACACTTTACTGAACCCGGTTCAGAAAAGATTACAAAGACATTTAAGCAATCTGAAAAGGCTATAGCTGCTCAGGAAGCTTTGATGAAGGCTGCTAAGGAAAGAGCAGCTGCCGTTGCAGCCGCTAAAGCCGCAGCAGCAGGAAATGCTGCACCGGCAGGAGCACCTAATGCCGCAGCAGCAAATGCTGCAAAACCTGCAGGCCCTACAGGAGCACAGATTGCTGCAGCAGCTAATGCAGCTAAAAAAGCTGATCTTGAAAAGAAAGACGAATAATAAAAATGAGAGCACTTATCCGCGTTACGGGTGCTGTTCAGGGAATTGGATACAGGCCTTTTGTAGCAGAGCTAGCAACTAAATATAAGCTTAATGGAGAAGTGAAAAATCTTGGTGGTATTGTAGAGATTATAGTGGATGGTGATGTTAAAGATATCAGAATATTTGCTGATAAATTAAAGACATCAGCACCATCCGGAAGCATTGTTATAAAAATTTCTTTAGAATATCAAGAGGAAAACGAACCGGAAGGTCCAAGTGACTTTTCCGGTTTTCGTATTGTTGAGAGTAGTGAAGATACTGATAATTCATATCTACCGGTTTTTCCGCCCGACATCGGTATATGCACCGAATGTAAATCAGAACTGTTTAACTTTAAGGACAGAAGATACAGATATCCTCTTATCAGCTGTGCTTCATGTGGCCCAAGATTTAGCATATTAAAGCAGCTTCCCTATGACAGAGAGACGACGTCAATGGACGTTTTCTTGATGTGCCCGGAATGTTCGAAAGAATATAGGATTGGTAGACGCAGACATGCTCAGACAATTTCGTGCCATTATTGCGGTCCCCAAATGAAATATATTAGTTTTGATAACAATAAGGATTCAGAAGATCCTGTAAATAGGGCAATAGAAATCATAAGGAATGGCGGAATAGTAGGACTAAAAGGTGTTGGAGGGTATCAGCTTGTTGCAGACCCCAAGAATTACAATACTGTAAAAAGGCTTAGGGAAATAAAGGGAAGAGAACAAAAACCGTTTGCGGTTATGTTTAATTCAGTTGAAGATATTCGAAAGATATGTAATCTTTCACCAATGGAGGAATCATATCTGACATCTTCTGCAAGACCTATAGTACTTCTTGATAAAAAGAAAAACAACCACATTGCTTTTGCGGAAAACGTATGCGGTTTCTCAAAGCAAATAGGTGCTTTTTTACCTGCAACAGGTGTTCATAGTCTTCTTACTGAAAAACTGGGTGCTATAATTGCTACCAGTGGCAACAATTCAGGTGAGCCTATGATTACATCTGATAAGGAATTTCTGTCAGAATTCAACGGCAGAATTGACGGAATACTTTATTATGACAGAGATATTTTAAGACCACTTGATGATTCTGTTATTCAGATAGTAAAAAGTATTGATGGTAAAGAAATACCACGATTTATAAGAAGAGCCAGAGGGTATGTGCCTCTGCCGATTTTTTTGAGTGCGCAGCTTGAAGATAAGGTTCTTTATCAATCATTTGGTGCAGATTTAAAGAATACATTTGCTATAGGTTATGGTGACAGTATAATTCCAAGTCAGTTCTTAGGAGACATGGAAAGCTATGGAATACTGAAATTACAAAAAAAAGAACTGGATGAGTTTGAACATATTTTCAAAATTAGCAGCTTGAATTACCAAAAAAGAGTAGTAATAAGTGATATGCACCCCGGATACTATTCTTCTGAACTTGCAAGGAACTTTGTAAATAAAATTAGAGATGCTTCCTTAATGCAAATTCAGCATCATCATGCACATATAGGTTCCGTTATGGCTGAATATGGATTAAAGGAATGTATAGGCATTGCGTTTGACGGAACCGGTTATGGTCTCGATATGACCATATGGGGAAGTGAATTTCTTGTTTGCAAAGGCGGAAGCTTTGAGAGAGTTGCACATTTGAAGCCTGTTAGGATTGTTGGGCAGGATGAAGGAATGAAAAATGCTGCTATTGCTGCAGCTTGCTATATGAATGAATACGGACTTGAGGTGCCGGGAGATATTCTTAAACCAGATGATTTGTATTTAATAAAAGCTGCTATTCAGAATAATATAAATGCTTTTTCAAATGCCGGTATGGGCAGGTTATTTGATGCTGTAAGCTGTATTTTAAGAATTTGCAACTATAATTCCTATGAAGGAGAGTGTGCAATAAAACTCCAAAATTCTGCAGAGGAATATTGCGAGGATCATGATGCCTATAATATTTTAAAAGATACAGTCACTATTGAGGATAGTCTTGAAATTAATGTAGGAGAGTTGCTGGCAACTCTTTTGAAGTTGAGAAACAGTGCTGATATAGGACTTATAGCATATTCATTTCACTGCGAAATCGCAGAAACAGTAAAAAATATCTGTATAGAGATAAGAAAGAAATATGGATTGAATACGGTATGCCTTTCCGGTGGTGTTTTTGCAAACAGATTACTTCTCTCTATGTGCGAGAAGCTACTTTGTAATTCAGATTTTGTGGTATACTATAACAGCATTTTGCCGTCAAATGACGGTGGTATAAGTACAGGTCAGATATATCTGGCTGATTTATTGCAAGAGAGGTAGAAATATGTGCGTTGCTTTACCGGGTCGCGTTACAGAAATCAATGGAACTAAAGCAACAGTTGATTTTTCAGGGAATACTGTTGAAGCTGAAGCAGGACTTGTAAAGATTAAAATAGGAGACAGGGTTCTTGTTCATGCAGGATGCATTATTCAGACAATGAGTGATGCAGAAGCAGATGAAATAGAGGAATTGTTCCGGGAAATAGAGGATCTGTAAAGACTTTATTATGGATAAATTTGAACTGATAAAAGAAACAATAAAAAAATACGATGGAGAAGACCTTAGGTTTATGGAAGTATGCGGCACACATACAGCTGCTATATCGGAAAACGGTATCCCTAACCTTTTATCTCCAAAAATACATTTGATTTCAGGACCGGGATGTCCGGTATGTGTAACGGTTACAGCTGTCATAGACAGACTTTGTGAATTATCGTTAACTGACAGCACTACAGTGCTCACCTTTGGGGATCTTATCAGAGTTAAAGGATCAAATATGAGTCTTTCGGATGCCAGAGCGCATGGAGGAAGCGTTGAAATGCTATATTCTCCCATGGATGCTATTAAGATGGCAAAAAGAAACCCGGAAATAAATTATGTTTTTGCAGCTATCGGATTTGAGACTACTACGCCGGTTTATTCGATGGTACTTGAAGAGACTATAAGGCAGGATATCCATAATTTAAAGCTTTTGACCTCACTGAAAACCATGCCTGAGGTTATAAGATGGGTATGTAAAAATACAACCAATATAGATGGATTTCTTGCACCGGGCCATGTTTCGGTAATTACCGGTTCTAAACTTTTCGAAAAGCTCTCCGAAGAAACAGGACTACCGTTTGTTGTAGCAGGTTTTGAAGGAGCAGGACTTCTTACTGCTGTATATGCCCTTATGAAAATGAAGGGGCATTCCGGAATAAAAAACCTATACAAAAGTGTTGTAACGGAAAATGGTAATGAAGAGGCAAGAAAAGCAGTTGATAAGTATTTTGAGCCTTGTGATGCATCATGGAGAGGAATGGGATTGATTCCAGGCTCGGGTATGAGATTAAAAAAAGAGTACCTTGAGTATGATGCAGGTAGTTATGGTCTTGATGAGGACCATATGCCACCCGGATGCAGCTGTGCAAGAGTTCTTACCGGTGAAATATCTCCGGATGAGTGCCCCTTATTCGGGAAAAAATGTACTCCGGAAGATGCGCATGGGGCCTGCATGGTTTCCACTGAAGGCAGTTGCTATAATTACTTTGTATCCGGCCGAAGAAAGAGATAATCAAAATATAACCTGGAGTTTAACAAAAAAATGAAAATTACGATGGCGCATGGAAGTGGAGGTGCATCCACCTCAGAGCTTATTGAAAATATTTTTGCAAAACATTTTAAAAATGAATATCTGGACAGAATGGAAGATTCCGCTGTTGTTCCCGGAAGCAAAAGATTGGCGGTTACTACAGATAGTTTTGTTGTAACACCGTATTTTTTCCCCGGCGGTGATATAGGAAGGTTGTCTGTTTGCGGAACAGTAAACGACCTGCTTATGAGTGGCGCAACTCCGAAATATATTACTTGTGGCTGTATTTTAGAAGAAGGGATGGATTTGGATGATCTTGATAAGATTATAGAATCCATGGCAGCTACTGCAAAAGAGGCCGGTGTGGATATAATTACCGGTGATACTAAGGTTGTGGAAAAACGTGGAGATATTGGCGGAATAATGATTAATACTTCAGGAGTCGGATTTATGCCTGAAGGAATAGCGTTATCTCCGGCAGGCTGTCAGGATGGCGATGTAATAATTGTTTCAGGAAATCTTGGAGATCATCATGCTGCGATTTTATCCGGAAGAATGAACATAAAGAATAGCATTGAATCAGATAATGCACCATTAGTTGAAATGGTGGGAGGCCTTATTAATGAACAGATAAAAGTCCATGCCATGCGTGACGTTACAAGAGGTGGGCTTGGAACGGTCCTTCACGAATTTGCTGGAGCTTCTAAATGTGAGATACATCTTTACCATGACAAGATTCCTGTAAGCTGTGAGGTAAAGGATTTTTGTAAAATGCTGGGGCTTGACCCGATATATATGGGTAATGAAGGCAAAATGATCTGCGTAGTAGACGGACAGGATGCTGAAAAGGCTTTGAATATTATTAAAAAATCAAAGTATGGAGATAAAGCAGCTATTATAGGAGAAGTAAAAAAAACCGATAATAATGGTGTAGTTCTTCATACCGCTATTGGAGGCGAAAGACTTATCGGACCTCTTTACGGAGAGGGACTTCCGAGAATATGCTGATTTTTTTTGCAAATAGGCTTTACTGTGATATAATGCACTATATGTTGTAGGTTGTTTTTTATACGTTACAAGCTTTAACGTAATGTGGAGTTATGATTTTATGAAATTTACAAGAGTTAATAAGGATACCATTAATTGCATAATTACAGAAGATGATATGGATGAGCAGGGCTTAAAGCTGGAGGATCTTTTTGATAAGAGTAAGGAAGCTATGGACTTCCTTCACGATGTAATGGAGAAGGCTGCAACTGAAGTTGATTATAAGCCACAGGGTGCATTTACACCAATGCAGATTACAGTTCTTCCGGATCATTCAATTTCACTTACTCTTTCAGAGAATACCGAAGGGGCCTTTGCAGATATGCTTAAGAACCTTACTGAGAAGGCAGGACTTAGATTCCCTAAGAATTTTCTTGAGGAACTGGGAGATGTACCTGAAGAGGACAGAATTCCTAAACTTAGTGAGTATCTTCATAGTCTTAAGGATTTCACCAATTCAGTAAAGAATATGGTTGAAAAGGTTAATTCCGATAACGGGGATTTGGCAGATGATAGTATTCCGGTTCAGAAGAAAAGCACAGACAGAAGATCAAGAATTGCTGAGGAACAACCAAAGGATACAGAAGAACATGATATTGATAAGCTTGGCTTCACGACCTTTGTTTTTGAATTATCTGATTTAAGGACTGCCATTACATTAAGCAAGCAGATACCTGAGCAGATTTCAATGGAGAGTACACTTTACAGAAGTAATGCTGCTAATGCTTATTACATAGTATTTAACAAAAAGAACGAGAATGCAAAAGTATTTGCTTCGGTATTTTCAATTTGTTATGAATTTGGCAAGTTTGTTACTACAAGGGAAAATATAATCTGTCATATGGATGAGAGTTTCGATACGGTTCTTAAAAAGAATGCAATAGAGAGACTTCGCAGTTTATAATTCTATAGGAGAAGCGACTGCATTTTAGTTTTTATGATATACAAAACGGGACGACTTCGTATGAAGGACGTTCCGTTTTATATATACAAAGATATGAGGAATAGGGTTTGACAGAAGGTAATAGCGAAGAAATAAGATTAAATAAATATATAGCCATGTGTGGAATCTGTTCTCGAAGAGAAGCTGATAAAATTATTCAGGACGGAAGAATTACAGTTAATGGTGAGATTGCCAAAATGGGAATTAAGGTATCCGAAAAAGATATAATCTGTTTTGATGGAAAAGTTATAGATACCGCAAAGGAAAAGACCGTAATTGCTTATAATAAGCCTGTAGGTGTTGTGTGCACCGAGAAGGATGAACATGCAAAGAGGACTATTATTGAGGATATTAATTTTGGAAAACGAGTAACTTATGCAGGACGACTCGATAAGGATTCTGAAGGTCTTATGATACTCACAGATGATGGAAATCTAATAGAGGCTATGATGAAATCAAAAAATGGTCATGAAAAAGAGTATGAAGTCATAGTAGATAAAAAAATCAGTGATGAATTTTTGAAGGGAATGGAAAAAGGGGTTTATCTGAAAGACCTTGATAGAACTACAAGACCATGTAAGGTTAAGAAAATTGATGATAATAGCTTTAAAATTATTCTTACTCAGGGGTTGAACAGACAGATAAGGAGAATGTGTAAAGCATTTGGATATGATGTATTAAAATTGAAAAGAATCAGGATACTTAACGTTAAGCTTGGAAATCTTAAGTATTCTGAATACAGAATACTAGAGGGACAAGAACTCGAAAATTTATACAAGAATGCAGGCTTATCTGATTAAGCAGACTTTATAATAATATTTTTACTGGTGAAGGTAGGGAAAATGGCTACAAGAGAAATACAAAAAACATATAATGAACTTGCGGACAAAATACGCTATCATATGGATCGTTATTATAATCAGGATTCTCCGGAGATATCTGATTTTGAATATGACATGATGATGAAAGAGTTAAAAAGACTTGAAGCAGAGAATCCGGAACTCATAACTAAAAACTCGCCTTCACAGATAATTGGTGGCACTACAAAGAGAGAAGCCGGAGTTAAGGTTACTCATAATGTACCTATGCTTTCCATAGAGGATGTATTTGACAGGGATGAGGTAAGAGCTTTTGTAAGTAAAGTACACGGAAAACATCCTGAAGCGTTATTTTCTGTTGAGCATAAGATTGATGGACTCAGTATGACACTGAGATATGAAGCTGATCCCGACAAACCCGGATATATGCGTCTGACAATGGCGGAGACACGTGGTGACGGTAGAATAGGTGAAGATGTAACAATCAATGCAATGGTGATTCCTGATGTAAAAAAAGAAATAAAGTATGACGCATCGTACCTGGAATTACGTGGAGAAGTTTATATGTCTCACGATGATTTTAACAGATACAATGAACAACAGGAAAAGCTCGGTAGAAAAATCGCTGCAAATCCCAGGAATCTTGCTGCGGGGACACTTAGACAGCTGGACAGTAATATTACTAAGGAACGAGGCCTCAGGATGTTTGTTTTCAATGTACAGGATGGGCCGGAAATATTAATGCAAAGTCATTGTGAAGCATTGGATGAACTTGAAAAACTAGGCATACAAGTTGTAAAACACAGAAAATGCAGAACATCAGAGGAAGTACTTGAAGCAATAGATGCTATAGGAGATGAACGTTTTAATCTCGATTATGATCTTGATGGTGCAGTAGTTAAGGTTGATCATACTTTGTGGAGAGATGATTTTCCTGCGGGAAGTAAATATTCCAGTGGACATATAGCATATAAGTATCCACCTGAGGAGAGAATTGTAATAATGGATGAGATACTTGTAGATGTCGGAAGGACCGGAAAATTAACATTTACAGGAAGCTTTCATGATAAAGAAACCGGAAAAGCCGCAAGACTTTGCGGAACTTCAGTTTCAAGAGCTACTCTTCATAATCAGGATTACATAAGAGATATGAAAATAGGTATAGGTGGAGCATATAAACTGTTTAAGTCCGGTGAGATTATTCCGAAACTGAATGGTTGTGTGGAAGAACCGCAGGAGGTTTATGTTGCACCTGAATACTGTCCTGTATGCGGACATAAGCTTGAACGAGAAGAGGATACAGCAGATATAAGATGTGTTAATCCGACATGTCCGGCACAGGTTACAAGAACGATTGCTTATTTCACTTCAAGGGATGCCATGAATATAATGGGACTTGGGGATACGCTGATTGAAGCACTTACTAAAGAAGGTTATTTAAATAGTTACGCTGATATATATGACCTTAAAAATCATCGAGATGAGATGATTGAAAAAGGTATTATAGGAAAAGAAAAAAATACAGATAAGCTTCTTGGAGAGATTGAGAAATCCAAGGAAAATGATCCGGTTATGCTACTTACCGGTCTTGCTATAAGGAATGTGGGAAAAGCAACTGCCAGAGAAATAATGAAACATGTAACAAATATAATGGATTTATTTAATGTTACTGTCGATGGATTTTTGTCTATGCCGGATATAGGTGAAACAACTGCCAATGATCTTTATGAGTTTTTTCATAGCGACGAAAATAGAAATCTCATTCTAAGAATGAAGGAATCAGGCGTTAACATGATTGTCTCAGAGGATGAAGAGGCATCCGATAAACTAGCAGGTATGACAATTGTTGTTACCGGAACACTTCCTACTCTCGGAAGAAAGGAAGCAGAAGCACTTATTACCAAAAACGGCGGTAAGGCTGCCGGAAGTGTTTCAAAAAAAACTACAATGGTTCTTGCAGGGGAAGCTGCCGGAAGTAAGCTTATAAAGGCTCAGGAATTGGGAATAAAGATTGTGAATGAAGCGGAATTTTTACAGATGATAGAGTGAATAAAAATGCTTTGATGAATTAAGAAAATATTATTATAAAGGGTCAGGAGGAGAAAATCATGCCCATTAAAATTATGAATGATCTCCCAGTGCGGGAAATACTTGAAAAAGAAAATATCTTTGTAGTTGATGAAAACCGCGCTATGCATCAGGATATTCGTTCTCTTAATATTTGTATTTTGAACCTTATGCCGCTTAAAGAAGATACTGAATTGCAGCTTTTGAGATCCTTATCAAATACACCACTTCAGATTGATGTTTCTTTTATGCGAGTAAGTAGTCATAAATCACTTAATACATCACCTAATCATTTAAACAGGTTTTATCATACGTTTGAGGAACTTAAGAACAATACATATGATGGCCTTATCATAACTGGTGCACCGGTAGAGCAGATGGAATTTGAGGAAGTTGATTATTGGCCGGAATTATGCGAGATTTTTGAGTGGTCAAAGACAAATGTTACTTCAACTTTCCATATCTGCTGGGGAGCTCAGGCCGGACTCTATTATCATTACGGAATACAAAAAAGGCAGCTTCCGGAAAAACTTTTTGGCCTTTTTGAGCATAGAGTTGAAAACAGGAAGGTTCCTCTTGTAAGAGGGTTTGATGATGTATTTCTTATGCCTCATTCAAGACATACGGAATCACCTTCTAATGAAATACATAGTTGTAAGGATCTTGTGGTTTTAGCTGAATCAAATGTGGCAGGAGTTTTTCTTTGCATGTCCAAGGACGGTAAAAACATTTTTGTTATGGGACATGCTGAATATGACAGATTGACTCTTCACAATGAATATATTAGAGATCTTAGTAAAGACTTACCTATTCATGTGCCTGAAAACTATTATCCTGAGGATGACCCTGATAATACGCCAAGACTTACATGGAGATCTCATTGTAATAATTTGTACTCTAACTGGCTTGACTATTATGTATATCAGGCAACTCCTTACAAGTGGGGACAAATACTTGATAAAGATAGGAAACTCAAAGCTCAGAGCGAGCTTACTACTGAAGATAATTGAAAAGAATATATAAAAACATAAAAGTTTTATGAAAAAAAAGTAACATTCACCGCAAACTAAAAAAAATAAGATAAAATGTAATATATCGTAGATAATAGTCTTAGCAGAACAGATTTCTGCGGAAAAGGGGTATGCAATGGGTTTAGATCTTGAAGAGGAAGAGAAAGAAGTAAAAACCGCTCCTAAGACCAGAACTAAGAGAACAAAGGAGCTTCTTGAAGAGCATGCTAAACGTATGGAAGATCTAAAGGAAGAACACGGGAACCTGGAAAAGGAAATAGAGGCCCTTGATTCTGAAGAAAAAGCTCTCGGTGTTAAAGACGCCATAAATTTAAAAATCACTCATGAAAAATTTGGTGCCGGAAATATTACAAAGCAGGATGGGAAATATATTGAGGTTGAGTTTTCTGATGTAGTTAAGAAATTTGTTCTTCCCGGTGCAATTGCAGATGGATATCTGAAAATTGATGATGAAGATCTTTTGGATTATTACAAGAAGAGAAATGATATTCATAACCGCTCCTTGAAAGCACATCTTGCTCTCAGGTCTAATGAATTTGCGATGGAAAGATTACAGGATGATATAGATAAACTAAATGAGAAATCTAAATAGTTTGATATTTTACTTTTATCAGGGGCTGCCACATATAATGATGGCAGCTCTTTAGTTTTTATTGGGATGCTGATCCTGCAATATAGCACTGACCATGCCGGTAAGGGTGTATACTTATAATCAGCAAAATATAACAATTGATTAGTGGAGTATACAAAATGTCTGAAGAAACAAAAGCACAGATTCGAAAATATTATAATAATCTTGAAATAAATGGGCTTGGAGTAATCGTGTTTGGAATATGGTCTGTACTTAAATATTTGATAAATATGATAATGGGACAGACAAATATGGAAGATATAGTTGCAATAATCAATATTGGTAATTCAGATACACTTGTAAATGTTGTATTGGTTATTGTTTTTATAGTGTATACGCTTGTTCTCCTTTTACATGTCTATATAGGTGCTTGTGCTGTATATTATGCCAGAAGAAAAACTGAAAATACACGATTTTTGATTTGGGCAATTGTCCTTTTTATTATAAATCTGATAAGTGTTTCCAATTATTTATGCTCACCAGAAAGTATGGAATGGGATGATACTGTTATTATTACGTTAATGGTTGATTTTACATTTTTCTATATAATTATTGATATGCTTTATTCATATATTAAAATAAAAAAACTGAGTAAACTAAAGGAGTACGAAAACTAAGATGCAGGAAGATTTTCATTATTACGCTACATATTGCGCTGCTTTTCTTGCAGGATATACGCATGAGGAAAGTCTGGACGTATGCTACAGTGCTCAATTAGTGGATTTATGTTCAAAAACATTTCTGGATAAAATTCATGCTCCATTAGCTTATGCTACTACTCAACTACAGCTCGAAATGATGGATGTCAGAACCGATATTCTGGGGCTCCAGGATATAACCAGAATATGGGCATCTTTTCACTTTTTACCATATGATCTATATGCGGTAAAGAAGTGGAGACCTAAAATTTACATGGATAAATACAGGCTTATCTGTAGGCCAAACAGTGATCTTGTAATAAAGACTGTTGAGATTGCTAAGGGTAAATCACTTCAGGCAGTAGGACTTGCGATGCATGTGCTCGCTGATACCTGGGCACATAGTTATTTTGCAGGAACACCGTCTTTGGTAATAAATAATACTACATGGGATTTTAGAGAAGTGGTAATGATTGACGGGAAAGAGCAGGAGAGGCCAATCAGGTTTAGACATAATCCCTCAGCACCTGATAATCTTGAAGAAAATATTTACACAAATAGTCTTTTCCAAAACAGTGAAAACTCGGTTATGAACCTGGGGCATGGAAGAGCAGGACATCTTCCGGATTATTCCTTTATCAAATACAGATATATTCCAGCGTGGGATGACTATAAAGAAATTACCAAAGATAATCCTAATGATTATTTAAAAGCATTTACTCAGATGATATACGCAATGAAATATCTCAGAGGGGAAGTGGATTCTTTTGAAAAAGATACATATGATATGGAGGCAATTAAGGAATATAGAGAACGAATAGAAGGCATCATAAGAAAAAGACAACTAATAGCATCAAATGATTGGAAAGCCTTTGGTGAAGAGCTGTCAGGTCAAAGTATCTGTGATTTTGACCTGGGTAAATATCAGCATGAATATGTTGTTAATTATTCAAAGACAAAAACCTTTATCGGAAGATTTCTTGACGCAGCAATTGCACAGAAGAGTATGGTAACAAATGAGATTTTTAAATCAAAAAATCATATAGCGGGATTTTCAAAAGAGATAACTGTAGATTAGCCCGCTGCACTGACAATGGACCATTATGAGTCAGATAAAAATATTGGTTAATAGATGAGGTTAATGATGTCAAAATTTCAAAGAATAAGGAATATTATTTTCAGTATAATAATGATCGTATATGCGATAATGATGATTATGGATTCAAAAGAAGCATATCCTGTTGTTCTTGCGATTATGGCTCTGGCTTTGATGATATCCGGTGTTAGTGAGCTTTTATATTATTTTTTCATGGCTCAATTTATGGTCGGTGGAAAGATGGTTCTTTATAAAGGCATTATATCAATTGATTTTGGCCTCCTTACTGGAGCGATAACTGATATACCAACATTTTACATAATCATGTATCTTGCAACAATTCATGCATTTAGTGGTCTTGTAGAACTGTTAAGAGCTAACGAAGCAAGAACATACGGCACCAGTTCATGGAAACTGAAATTTATGCATGGAATAATAAATATACTTATAGCATTGTTCTGCTTCATATTTATTAAGGAACAGGATACTGCAGTTATTATCTATAGTGTCGGAATAATTTATTCGGGAATATTACGTCTTATTTCTGCATTTAGAAAAACAACCATGGTATATATACAATAAAAAACAGGGTAGAAAACAAATTATTTTTTTCTACCCTGTTTTATTTTTTTTCTTGTTTATGAAATTGCTTTTTCAGATTCTAATGCAGTTTCCTCATGCGCTTTTTTATGAGCGGTAGAGAGCATAAGCTTGATTCTGTTCAGCTGGTTAACTTCACTGGCACCCGGATCATAATCAATAGCAACAATATTACAACCGGGATAAAGCTTTCTCATCTGTTTTATAACTCCCTTACCAACAACGTGATTTGGAAGGCAACCAAAAGGCTGCGTGCACACGATATTTGATGCACCTTCTTTTATAAGCTCAACCATCTCGCCTGTGAGGAACCATCCTTCACCGGTCTGGTTACCGATAGAAACAATAGGCTTAGCATAGTCAACAAGCTTGTAGATGCTGGTGGGGGCTTCAAAATGAACGCTGTTTTCAAACGCTTTTGATGCTCCGCCGCGAAGCTTTTCCAAGGCCCATATGCCTGCTTTACAAAAAGCCTTGTTTTTTTTGCTTGTTCCAAGCTGATCGGCTTTATAAACCTGGTTATAGAAACAGTAGAGCATGAAATCCAACAGATCCGGAACAACTGCTTCAGCACCCTCTGCTTCAAGAAGATCTACCAAATGGTTGTTGGCAGCCGGTGCAAATTTAACAAGTATTTCACCAACTATACCAACACGTGGTTTAACAGTATCCGTAATCTCAATTTTATCAAAATCTTCAACAATTTCCTTACACATATGCTGGAATTTTGTAAAGCTGAGATGTTTTGCGGAAACAAATTCTATACATTTCTTTTTCCATTTAGTATGAACAGCTTCAACTGATCCGGGAGTCTTTTCATAAGGTCTCATACGGTATACACATCTCATAAAGACATCACCGAATACTGCAGCATAAGCCGCTCTTTCAAGCATCTCAAAATTGATATGGAAGCCGGGATTGTGCTCAAGCTTACTTAAGTTCACCGAAACTACAGGTACCTGTTCCATACCGGCTTTCCTAAGAGCTCTTCTTATAAAGCCAACATAGTTTGTAGCTCTGCAACCCCCACCTGTCTGACTCATAAGGACAGCGGTCTTGTTAAGGTCATATTTACCTGAATGTAATTCGTCCATAATCTGACCTACAACCCAAAGTGAAGGATAGCAGGCGTCATTATTTACATACTTAAGTCCCATGTCAATCGCATGCTTGTTATCATTCTGCATAACTACGATATTGTAGCCGCATGCAGATAAAGCGGGCTCCAGAATATCGAAGTGGATAGGAGACATCTGAGGAACAAGTATTGTATAATTTTCTCTCATATCCTCTGTAAAAAGACGTCTATTGATAGCAGTTGAGTTAATGGTACGCTCATGATTTTCTTTCTGTTTACGGACGCGGATAGCAGCGAGCAAAGAGCGGACACGAATTCTGGCACTACCAAGGTTATTTACTTCATCTATCTTTAGGCAAGTGTATATTTTTCCGGAACCTGAAAGTATATCATTAACCTGATCGGTTGTAACAGCATCAAGACCACATCCAAAGGAATTGAGCTGGATAAGATCAAGATCATTTCTGGTACGAACAAAGCTTGCAGCTGCATAGAGTCGTGAATGATACATCCACTGATCTGAAACGATAAGCGGCCTCTCAGGGGTTCCAAGGTGTGAAATGGAATCCTCTGTAAGTACTGCGACACCATAAGAGCAGATCATATCAGGTATGCCATGGTTTATTTCGGGATCGACATGATATGGGCGTCCTGCAACAACAATACCATGCTTGTTGTTATCCTTCATCCATTTTAAGGTTTCTTCACCCTTTTTACGGATATCATCACGGGCTTTCGCCATTTCATCCCAACCTTTTTGTGCTGCAGCAATAATCTCTTTTGCAGGTATTTCGGAAAATTCCTTAACAAGTGCATCAGTAGCAGTCTTAAGGCTTGAGAAAGACATAAAAGGATTTCTGAATTTAATCTTGCCTTCAGTGATTGCTTCTACGTTATTCTTTATGTTTTCTGAGTAGGAAGTAACAATAGGACAATTGTAGTGGTTAGTCGCACCTTCTACCTCATCTCTTTCATAGAAAAGACCGGGATAGAAGATAAAATCAACATTATTTCTGATAAGCCACTCTACATGACCATGAGAAATCTTTGCAGGGTAGCATTCTGACTCACTGGGAATGGATTCTATACCCAGCTCGTATATCTGATGAGTTGATCTTGGTGAAAGCACAACACGATAACCAAGGTTTGTGAAGAACGTAAACCAAAATGGATAGTTCTCATAAAAATTCAGAACTCTCGGAATTCCAACAGTTCCACGACTGGCTTCAACCTCAGTTAAAGGCTTATAATCAAATATTCTCTTGTACTTATACTCAAATAGATTGGGTATCCCTGCGGCATTCTTTACCTTACCAATCCCTCGTTCACAGCGGTTGCCTGAAATATGCTGACGTCCACCCGTAAATTTGTTTATGGTAAGACGACAATGGTTAGTACATCCCTGACAGGTTGTCATACTTGTTGAGTATTCAAGCTTATTAATCTGGTCAATTGTAAGCATGGTTGTCTTGGAGCTGTTTTTCTCATGAAATCTGTTTCTGGCTATAAGTGCAGCTCCGAAAGCACCCATTATGCCTGCTATATCAGGACGTGTAACCTGGGCACCTGAGATTTTTTCAAATGCTTTGAGTACGGCGTCATTATAGAAAGTACCACCCTGAACAACAATATGCTCACCAAGTTCTTTGGCATCGGATACTTTTATTACTTTAAATAATGCATTTTTTATTACAGAGTAAGCCAGACCTGCAGAAATATCAGCAACAGATGCTCCTTCCTTCTGTGCCTGTTTTACTCGTGAATTCATAAACACAGTACAGCGTGTTCCAAGGTCAATCGGTGCTTCAGCAAACAGAGCGATTTTAGCGAAGTCCTGAACACTGTAATTAAGGGATTTTGCAAAGGTTTCTATAAAACTACCACAACCGGAAGAGCAAGCTTCATTAAGCTGAACGCTGTCAACAGTATCATTCTTAATATGAATGCACTTCATATCCTGACCGCCTATATCGAGAATACAATCTACTTCGGGGTCAAAGAAAGAAGCAGCATTATAATGAGCGATAGTTTCAACCTCTCCGTCATCAAGCATTAGAGCGGATTTAAGCAGAGCCTCTCCATAACCGGTAGAACATGATCTTGCAATAGTAACACCTTCAGGCATCAGTTTATAAATCTCCTGAATGGAGCTTATAGCTGTTTTGAGAGGGCTTCCGTTGTTGCTTGAATAGAAAGAGTAGAGCAGGTCTCCGTCTTCTGAAACAAGAGCGCATTTTGTAGTTGTAGAACCTGCATCAATTCCGAGAAATGCGTTACCTTTGTAATTGTCCAGTTTTGCTGTTTTTACCCGGTAATTATTCTGGCGGTCAAGAAATTTTTCGTATTCATCCTCTGAGTCAAAAAGAGGCTCGAGTCTTGAAACCTCTGCAGCCATGGTTATTTTATGTGAAAGCTTTCCAATCATATCAACCATGGAATAGTGGCATTCTTCATTGGCATTCATTGCTGAACCAATAGCTGCAAAAAGGTGTGAATTATCAGCATCAATTATATGCTCGTCATCCAGCTTCAAAGTACGGATAAAAGCAACCTTAAGCTCTGAAAGAAAGTGAAGAGGACCACCAAGGAATGCTATATGTCCGCGGATAGGTTTACCGCAGGCAAGGCCACTTATAGTCTGATTAACAACTGCCTGGAAAATAGAAGCAGCAAGATCCTCTTTTGTGGCGCCTTCGTTTATAAGAGGCTGGATATCGGATTTTGCGAAAACGCCGCAACGTGCAGCTATTGTATATAAAGAATTATAATTTTTTGCATATTCATTTAATCCAGAGGCATCTGTCTGAAGAAGAGAAGCCATTTGGTCAATAAATGAACCTGTACCACCGGCACAGATACCATTCATACGTTGCTCAACATTGCCACCTTCAAAGTAGATGATCTTTGCGTCTTCACCGCCAAGTTCAATTGCAACATCAGTTTTGGGAGCAAGAGCTTTAAGAGCAGTGGATACGGCTATGACTTCCTGAACAAAAGGTACTTCAAGATGACTTGCAAGTGTAAGTCCGCCTGAACCGGTTATAACAGGATGAAGTGTAACATTTCCGCTTATTTTTGCAGCATCTTGAAGAAGCGAAAGAAGTGTCTCCTGAATATTTGCAAAATGGCGTCTGTAATCGGAAAAGACAATATTTCTGTCAGAGTCCATAAGCGCAATTTTTACTGTAGTTGAACCTATATCAATGCCTAGTGTGTAGTCCTTTGAAATCATAAAATAAAACCTCTGAAAATTGAAAAGTAAACTGTTATTACTTATTAAATGCACTTTTTTTAAGCGCATTACGCTACATTATAATCTAAGGAGCTTTAAAAATCAAATATGTAAATATCGATGCAAAAGCCCATAAAATGTGATAAACTCATTAAGAATGTGATGAAATGCAGATAAAAAACGCTTAGATTGGAAACTGATATCAATAATGTGGTTTCTGAAAATGAGAGTTTTATTTTATCGTTCACATTGTGTACGAGGCTGCAAAAAAGACATCAGAAAATTTTTAATCAGATATAAACTACCGTTTATAGAGGAGGCACATGAGCAATTTTGAAAAGAAATTTGGAAAATATGCAATAAAGAATTTAACAATAGTTCTTATTATCTGCTATATAATTGGCTACATCCTGAGATTTGCACCTGTGGGCTCGGGCATTCTTAATTATCTGACGCTTAATCCCTATGCTATTATACATGGCCAGGTTTGGAGACTTATTACCTGGATACTTATTCCGCCGACTGAAAGTAATTTGTTCTTTGTATTGATAATGCTATATTTTTATTATTCTATTGGCACGACAATGGAAAGAGTCTGGGGAGAGTATAAGTACAATATGTATATCTTTACAGGGCTCCTTTTGATGATCATAGCTTCTTTCCTGTCATATGCTTATGTTATGGTAAAGTACGGACAGACTTTCGGTAATGCTGAGATTTCTATGCTGATGCAGACTGTATCCTATGTATTCAGTACTTACTATATAAACATGTCAATACTTTTGGCCTTTGCTGCAACTTTTCCGGATAATGTCGTATTGTTTATGTTCATTATTCCCTTGAAGATGAAGTGGCTGGGGATTGTTTATGGTGTATGGCTTGCATTTGAAGCGGTTTCTGCAGCGATTAGCGGAAATATTTATCTTTTCTTTGCAATTTCTGCATCACTCCTGACTTTTGCAATCTTCTGGTTTTCAAACGGACGTCTTATGCATCTTCGTCCAAAGGAAGTTAAGAGGAGAAATGATTTTAAACGTTCGGTAAAGATGACACCTCCCGGAATTACCAGACATAAATGTGCGGTTTGCGGAAAATCTGAAATGGACAATCCAAATCTCGAGTTTCGCTTTTGCTCAAAATGTAACGGTAATTACGAATATTGCCAGGAGCATCTTTTTACACACACACATGTTAAATAAATAAATCCGGAGAGAAATTATATGTCTAATCTTGATAATAAAGAGCAGGAATTTGCAAAAAGACTCGGTGATCTTACAAAACATGCCAGAAGACAAGGTGGTACCGTCACAGAGGAAGAAATAAGGGATTGCTTTGAGGAACTTGAACTTAGCGATGCACAGTATGAACTTATTTACGATTATTTGAAAAAACATAATATAGGTATCGGAGAAGTGATAGATGCTTCTGCATATCTTACAAAAGAAGAAGCGGGGTACCTTGAAAATTATCTTGAAGAATTGGAATTGCTTGAAAAGGTTTCAGATGGTGAAAAGGAAGCTTTGATCATATCTGCCATGGCAGGAGAGACTGATGCACAAAAGAGACTGGTAGAACAGAGCCTTTTGATGGTAACTGATGTAGCAAAGCTTTATGCAGAGCAAGGTGTTCTTATAGAGGATTTGATTGGCGAAGGGAATATTGCGCTCATGAAAGCTGTTTCGAATCTTTCGTCTCTAGAAGATCATAAGGAGTGTGAAGCTTATCTTGCGCAGAGAGTTATGGATGCCATGGAAAGCCTTATAGAAGATGATGCTGCAGAAACTGCAAGAGCCCAGAAAGCGGTTGTACTTGTGCAGAAAGTGGCAGATAAAGCAAAAGAACTTGCGGATGAATTAAGAAGAAGCTGCACGGTTGAAGAACTTGCCGAAGAAACCGGGTGGGAAGTATCTAAAATACTTGAGGCTATTAAGGCTTGCGGTAACCAGATAGAAGATATAGATTATAAGCCTGAAAAAGAATGATCAAATATTTAAGAAACTCTAAAATGAGGGAAAGTTATAGTACACCACATCTGATATGATATTCTCAGAGCGAAACAAAAGGGGACAGACGCTTGTATAACATAGTTAACGAAGATGATTTCAAATACACGATGCAGGATGTATCAAGGTATTACCTTGGGGCTAGACTAAGCTACAAGGAAATCCTCGCTGACGAAATGGCACCCTTTAAGTTTAAGACTATTGTTGAACGCTATATTGCTAAGGATATAGACGCTAATACCACTTTGGAAAGTCACCTGTATCATCTGAGTGAAGAAGACTTTGAATGGCGAGTATATAAACAGCTAAAAGCAAAGATCAGAATTAGCCAGTTGAAAAAGGGCTCTGCAGATCATTATCGGGAAAAGGTTTACACGATTGAACAGCTGTCAGCAATTTCTCCAGAGGAAAAAGAGAGTCGGGGATTGATTGTCAGAGAGCTGATAATATCCAAGCTTGCCTTATTGGCTTTTTCTTTATAATAATCTGTTGCAACCCTGTTTTGTTAAAACAGGGTTGACTTTTTGCTTTCTAATGTGTAATATACAGAAGTCTTAATTCTGGCGTTTCGCCTATATTTCCATTTTATTATTATTTGTTGTAATTTTGGGACAGTTTTTATTGACATTAGCGAACATTTGTTTTATTATCAATTCAGAACGCTTGTTCTGAACAAAAAAGGAGAAGAACAGTATGGAAAGAGAAGATAAACAGAAAGCATTGGAAGCAGCACTCGGTCAGATTGAGAAGCAGTTTGGTAAGGGTGCCGTTATGAAATTGGGTGATCCGTCAGCACAGATGAGTGTTGAAACTACACCGACCGGCTCACTCAGTCTTGATATAGCACTTGGACTTGGTGGAATACCTAAGGGACGTATTGTTGAGATTTACGGACCTGAATCAAGTGGAAAAACTACAGTCACACTTCATATGATTGCAGAAGTACAGAAGAGAGGCGGTATTGCAGGCTTTATTGATGCGGAGCATGCTCTGGATCCTGTATACGCTAAAAATATAGGAGTAGATGTAGATAACCTTTATATTTCACAACCGGATTCAGGTGAGCAGGCACTTGAGATATGCGAGACAATGGTTCGTTCCGGTGCTATAGATATAGTCGTTGTTGACTCTGTTGCAGCTCTTGTTCCCAAGGCAGAAATTGATGGAGATATGGGAGATTCACATGTTGGACTTCAGGCAAGACTTATGTCTCAGGCCCTTCGTAAACTCACAGCTGTTATTAGTAAGTCAAATTGCACTGTAATCTTTATAAATCAGCTTCGTGAGAAGGTTGGAGTTATGTTTGGTAACCCCGAAACAACAACCGGTGGACGTGCGCTGAAGTTTTATTCTTCGGTTCGTATGGATGTCAGAAGAATAGAAACATTAAAGCAGGGCGGTGAATCAATCGGTAACAGAACAAGAGTTAAAATTGTAAAAAATAAGATTGCTCCACCTTTTAAAGAAGCAGAATTTGATATTATGTATGGCAAAGGAATCTCATATACAGGAGATGTACTGGATCTTGCAGCAGCTGTCGATATTGTTAATAAGAGTGGCGCATGGTATCAGTATGGAAGCGATAAGATAGGACAGGGCCGTGAGAATGCCAAAAATTATCTTAGCGAACATCCTGAAATTCTTGAAGAGATTGCTGCAAAGGTTAGAGCACATTACGGACTTGATGGAGACAGCAGCGAAAACGCCGAAGAAACACCTGTTACCGGCAAAAAAGCAAAGGCATCAAAAAATGAAGAGGCTTAATGTATATGATTGTTTCGAATATTATACCGTTGGATAATAAAAGATCAAAAATTTTTATTGACGGTGAATTCGCTTTTATCCTATACAGAGGTGAAATTAAAAATTTTAAATTATGTACGGGCGAAGAGATTTCTTCGCCTGTTTTTGATGAAATATGTAATATTGTTATTCCTAAAAGAGCTAAGATACGAGCTATGAATTTATTACAGAAACGTGATTATACTGAGTACAAGCTTAGAGAGAAATTAAAGGAAGGGTTTTATCCCGAGCCTATAATTGATGATACCATAGAGTATTTGAAATCATACAGATATATTGATGATGAACGTTTTGCAGAGGACTATACAAGATATCATATGGAATCAAGGAGTAGAAACAGAATTCGTCAGGATCTTATGCAAAAAGGAATAAGAACGGATATAATAGACAGAATTATAGAAAACGCTTATCGGGAGGAAAAAAATAACCCGGAACTGGATATATGTGTAAGTCTGCTTCGTAAGAAACATTATGATCCTGATACGATCACATATGAGGAAAAGCAAAAACTGATGGCTTTTTTATACAGAAAAGGCTTCGGAAATGAAGTCATTACAAAAGCGTTATCTCTTGACACAAGCGGCATCTGAGCGTAAACTTAATATGTTGTTATATTGTATGAAATATAGATTGTTAAAATCATTTTATACAAAATATCGTACAATGAAAATTGAATAAGGAGGTGCTCCTGTATGCCTACAATTATTGTAGCAGTAGCAACTCTTGTCGTTTCAGTAGCAGTAACCGCTTTTGTTATGAATTCGCGTCAAAAGAAAATTGACGCTGAGAATGAAAGTAAAATCGGTAGCGCTGAAGAAAGGGCAAGAAAAATCATCGACGATGCTGTAAGAGCTGCCGATGAATCGAAGCGCGAAAAACTCCTCGAGATTAAAGAAGAATCACTTAAAGCAAGAAATGAACTTGAAAAAGAAGTGAGGGATAGGAGAGCAGAGGTTCAACGTTCAGAACGTAGAGTTCAGCAGAAAGAAGAGAATGTCGAAAAGAGATCAGAAGCAATTGAGAAGAAAGAAGCCGGTTTAAATGCACGGGAAGATGCATTAAACAAAAAGACGCAAGAGGTTGCGAAGCTTGATGAGCAGAGAAGACAGGAACTTGAGAAAATCTCAGGCTTAACCTCCGAGCAAGCAAAAGAGTATCTTTTGAAAATTGTTGAAGATGACGTAAAGCATGAATCCGCAGTCATGATTAAAAACATGGAAGCGGAAGCTAAGGAAGAAGCAGATAAACGTGCTAAGGAAATTGTAGTCAACGCTATTCAGAGATGTGCTGCAGACCATGTTTCAGAAACTACTATTTCAGTAGTTCAGCTTCCTAATGATGAAATGAAGGGACGAATAATCGGACGTGAGGGTAGAAACATCAGAACTCTTGAAACAATGACAGGTGTTGATCTTATTATTGACGATACACCGGAGGCAGTTGTTATTTCAGGTTTTGATCCCATCAGAAGAGAAGTTGCCCGTATCGCACTTGAGAAGCTGATTGTGGATGGACGTATTCATCCGGCCAGAATTGAAGAAATGGTTGAGAAAGCACAAAAAGAAGTTGCTAATAAGATTAAGGAAGAAGGAGAGAATGCTGCACTTGAAGCTGGTGTTCACGGACTTCATCCCGAAATCATCAAACTTCTTGGCCGTATGCGTTTCCGTACAAGTTATGGTCAGAATGCACTTAAGCATTCTGTTGAAGTATCACAGCTTTGTGGACTTATGGCTTCAGAGCTTGAACTTGATGTTCGTATAGCTAAGAGAGCCGGTCTTTTACATGATATCGGTAAAGCCGTTGATCATGAAATGGAAGGATCACATATTTCTCTTGGCGTTGATATTTGTAAGAAGTACAAAGAATCTGCAACCGTCATCAATGCAGTTGAGGCACATCATGGTGATGTAGAACCTCAGTCACTGATAGCTGTTATAGTTCAGGCCGCTGATACAATTTCAGCTGCAAGGCCGGGTGCAAGAAGAGAAACTCTTGAGACCTATACCAGCCGACTGAAAGAACTCGAGGAGATAACCAACAGCTTTAAAGGGGTTGATCATTCCTTTGCTATTCAGGCCGGAAGAGAAGTCAGGGTAATGGTTGTTCCTGAACAGGTAAGTGATTCCGATATGGTATTAATGGCTAGAGATATTGCTAAGAAGATAGAGAACGAGATGGAATATCCCGGACAGATTAAAGTTAATATCATTCGTGAAAGCAGAGCAACTGATTATGCAAAATAATTTGCAGCGAAGATGAATATAAGACCGATGTGTGATTGCACATCGGTCTTTTCACGTTAAAATGTTTGTTTTCAATGTGTAATTGACTATTAAGTTGCAAACCATCAGCTTATCTGCAATAATCAAATAAAAATATTCTTTTTTTTAGAATAGGAGGGTATGTTGTTATGCAGGAATCTGGTGAAGACTATATTGAAACTATATATTTGCTAAAAAAGAAAAATGGATTTGTCCGTTCTATAGATGTGGCTAATGAACTTGGATTTTCAAGACCAAGTGTATCCAGGGCCGTAGGTATATTAAAAGAAAATGGTTTTTTAAATGTATCAGATTATGGTGAGCTTGAACTAACAGATGAAGGCAAGAAAAAGGCCAAAAGTATTTATGAGAAACATACGAATCTGACAAAATTTCTTATGCTTACCGCAAAGGTTAATGAAGAAATTGCAGAAAATGACGCTTGTAGGATAGAACACATTATTAGTCCTGAAACCTTCAGAGGAATAAAGCGATATTTAAAAGAGCATAAAGATGAGCTTTGATATTATTTTTAAAAATAGAATAAATGCTATTCTCGGAACAGAATTTGATACGTTTCTTGAAGCATTGGAAAATAAAAGAACAGGCGCTGTAAGGGTTAATCCTTTAAAGGGCAGTTTTGAAGATATTGAATGTGCACTGGATGTTCAATTTGATGAAAATGTCCTGTGGGAGCCTTTGGGACATGTATATACAGATGGTTCGCCGGGGAAACATTCACTTCATGAAGCGGGTGCTTATTACATACAGGAGCCAAGTGCCATGTCACCCGTGCATTATCTTGATCCAAAGCCCGGAGAAAAAATATTGGATCTTTGTGCAGCTCCGGGTGGGAAAAGCACTCAGATTGCTACCAAAATGGATAATCAAGGGATTTTGGTATCCAATGAGATTGATAAAAAAAGAGCACAGATACTATCGCTTAATATTGAGCGTTTAGGCATAAAAAACACTCTTGTGACTAATATGAGACCTCAGCAGTTATCTGAATTTTTTGAGGGGTACTTTGATAAAATCCTTGTAGATGCACCATGTTCCGGTGAAGGTATGTTTAGAAAAAATGATGAAGCTATAGAAAACTGGAGCATGGAAAATGTCATTACATGTGCAAAAAGGCAGACTGATATTTTAAAAGAGGCCGTAAAAATGCTTGCGCCGGGTGGTAAACTTGTTTATTCAACATGTACTTTTGCGCCGGAAGAGGATGAACTTCAAGTTGCAAAGCTCCTTTCTTGGGGATTAAAGCCTGTTGAAATAAAAATTTATGAAGGCATGATTCATGGTGACATTTCAAATGTTTCAAAAGTTCTTGCTTTGCCGGATAAGAAAGATACCGAAGAAGGATTTTTTCAAACTATTCCTGAGTGTAATGACGAAGATGTTTCTAAATGTACTGCAAGGTTATGGCCACATAGGATAAAAGGGGAAGGACACTTCTTAGCAGTGCTTACAAAAGACGGAGATATTAGTCTAAATAAAGGTCTGTACTGTATTAACGGCAGAATTAAAGCAGCTAAAGAAAGTGATATAGTACCGTTTATAGATTTTTCCAAAGAATTTTTAAAAAATGTAACTGTTTTAACTGAAGATTCCGGTATGAAAAATGGTAGGAATACGGATAAGAAAACAGGAAAAGGAAAAAAAATCGGTAAAGGTACTAAGGGAATATGCAGGATTGACGGCGATTTATGTGGCACGCCATTTTTATTCGGAGATCAGTTATATTTAGCTCCTGAAGGAATGCCGGGAATAAATGGGCTTACAATCATGAGGCCCGGATTGCATCTTGGAACAATCAAGAATGGAAGATTTGAACCTTCTCATTCATTAGCACTTGCTTTAAACCCCCAAAATGTAGTATTAACATATGAGTTAAATAAGCAGCTCTTAAAACATGATGACAATAAAGCGATGGAATTTATTGGCGGAATGAGCTTTAGGGAGCAGGGGCTTGATAACGGGTGGTATCTGATTACTACTTATGGATATAGTCTTGGCTGGGCGAAATATGCAGGTGGTATTTTGAAAAATCATTATCCGAAAGGACTAAGAATTTATATATGATTAAGTTACTTAAATATTTAAAAAGTTATTCTTTAGAAGCGGTCTTGGGACCGCTTTTCAAATTGCTTGAAGCTACTTTTGAGCTGATTGTTCCTTTAGTTGTTGCTGCCATTATTGATAAAGGAATATCAGCAGGTGATAAGCCATATGTTGTAAGAATGAGTCTTGTACTTATTCTTTTAGCTGTAATTGGATATGCCTGTGCTGTGACAGCTCAGTTTTTTGCTGCTAAGGCGGCATCTTTTTTTGCTGCTGCAATCAAAAAAGATCTGTTTAAAAACATACAGGGTTTTTCATATGCGCAGATTGATAACATGGGAACAACAACACTTATTACAAGGATGACCAGTGATGTTAATCAGGTTCAACAAGGAGTAAATCTTACCTTGAGACTTCTTCTGCGTTCTCCTTTTGTTGTTTTTGGAGCGATGATAATGGCGTTTTCCATTGATTTTAATCAGGCGCTTATTTTTTTGTTTACAATTATTGTTTTATCTGTTGTTGTATTTGGAATTATGCTTTGGGGAATTCCAAGGTACAAAAAAATACAGGAACTCCTTGATAAGGTTTTAGGACTGACAAGAGAAAATCTATCAGGTGTTCGTGTTATAAGGGCATTTGATTTAGAAAAAAAAGAGGCCGGAGTATTTAAGGAAAGAAATGAAGTTCTGACAAAGCTTCAGGAATATGTTGGCAGAATTTCAGCTCTTATGAACCCAATAACATATGTAATACTTAATCTGGCAATTATTATCCTTTTAAAGACAAGTGCAGATAAAGTATATGTCGGAGTGCTGACGACAGGTGCGGTAGTTGCACTTTATAATTATATGTCTCAGATTCTCGTTGAGTTGGTTAAACTGGCCTCGCTTATTATTACAGTTACAAAATCATTTGCATGTGGAAACAGGGTACAATCCATGCTTGAAGTAGAAGGCTCAATGCAAGATGGTACCTATGATGCTCATAAAGCTGATTGCGGTGAGGATGATGCTGTTATTACTTTTGATAATGTAAGCATGCGCTATCAGGGCGATAGTGAAGACTCTCTTAAAGACGTGACATTTTCAGCACGTAAAGGTGAGTCTATAGGTATTATTGGAGGTACCGGCTCCGGTAAAACAACACTTATTAATCTTATTCCAAGATTTTATGATGTTACCGGTGGAAAAATAAAATATAAAGGTAAAGATATCAGGGAATATACTATGGAGTCGCTTCGAGATGTCATCGGTATAGTTCCTCAAAAGGCTGTCCTTTTTAAAGGCTCAATAAGAGATAACCTTAAATGGGGGAATGCTGCCGCAAGTGATGATGAGATGTGGGAGGCTGTAAAAACTGCCCAGGCGCTGGAAGTAGTAAATGAAAAGAAGGGCAAGCTTTCAGCTGAGATAACTCAGGCCGGAAGAAACCTTTCAGGTGGACAGAAGCAACGTTTGACAATTGCCAGAGCGCTTGTTAAAAAGCCTGAAATACTTATACTTGATGACAGTTCATCTGCTCTTGATAATATGACAGACAAAAATTTAAGAAAGGCTATTTCAGAGCTTTCTTATAAGCCTGTTACATTTATCGTTTCTCAAAGAGCTGCTTCTGTGAGATTCTGTGACAAAATAATTGTTCTTGATGATGGAATTGTAGATGGGATAGGTACACATGAACAGCTTCTTGAAAAGAGTGAGACTTACAGAGAAATATATGAGTCTCAATTTGGAAAGAAGGCAGTAAATGAGTGAACTTAAAAGAGTATTAAAGTATGCTGCTTCTTATAGGATTCTTATATTTTTTTCTATTACATTTGCAGTGATATCCGCACTTCTTGCATTGTATGCACCGATAATAGCCGGTAATATTGTCGATTGTATTAAAACTGAAGGGAACGTTGATTTTGCAACGATAAAGGAGTTGCTTATCAGATTCGGAATAGTAGTTCTTATAGCAGCACTTTGTCAGTGGTTTATGTATGGCGTAAATAATAAAATAACCTATGGAGTTGTTCGTGACGTAAGAAATGATGCTTTTGACAAGCTTCAGATTTTACCGTTTGAGTATCTTGATAAACATCCACAGGGAGAAATTGTAAGTAAGATTATTGCAGATGTTGATCAGTTTGCTGATGGACTTTTAATGGGATTTACACAGTTATTTACAGGTATAGTGACTATTCTTGGGACACTTGTGTTTATGTTCTATCTGCAGTGGCGGATTGCTGCTATGGTTGTACTTCTTACACCCATCTCGCTTTTCGTGGCAAGATTTATTGCAAGCAGATCTTATTCGCTTTTCAGGGATCAGTCAAAAGCAAGAGCCGATCAGACAGCTCTTATTGATGAAATGATTGGTAATCTGAAGGTTGTTAAAGCCTTTGGACACGAGGATGAAAACCAGATAGTATTTGATGAAATTAATGAAGAACTTGCTACAACCAGTCTTAAGGCAACCTTCTTTTCATCTCTTGCTAATCCAAGTACCAGAGTTGTAAATAATACAGTATATGCTTTTGTAGCTCTCTTTGGTGCTTTTGAGTGCATAAATGGACTGATGAGTGTTGGTGAGCTTACAATTTTCCTGAGCTATGCTATACAATATACTAAACCATTTAATGAAATATCAAGTGTTATAACAGAGCTTCAGAATGCGCTTGCGTGTGCAAGAAGAGTATTTGAACTTATTGATGTAAAACCTCAGATTCCTGATGCTGATCCTGCAGAAGAACTTAAGGAAGTTAAGGGCAATATTGAAATAAAAGATGTGAATTTTTCTTACGATAAGGAAAGAGAACTGATAAAAGATCTGACGCTATCTGTTAAAGAAGGCCAAAGAGTTGCAATTGTGGGACCAACAGGAAGTGGTAAGACTACGATCATAAATCTTTTGATGAGATTTTATGATGTTGATAAAGGAAGTATCCGTACAGAAGGTATAAACATAAAGAATCTGAAAAGAGCAGATCTTAGAGGAAACTTTGGAATGGTTCTGCAAGAAACCTGGTTACGCACGGGAACCATTAAGGATAATATAACTCTTGGAAGAAACGGATTTACTGATGAAGAGATAATAGATGCCGCTAGAAAATCACATGCGCACAGCTTTATAAAAAAGCTTCCGCAAGGCTATGATACTGTAATAGGTGAGGATGGAGGTATGTTATCGCAGGGCCAAAAACAGCTTCTTTGTATTACAAGAATTATGCTTCAGGTACCTCCGATGCTTATTCTGGATGAGGCAACAAGTTCTATAGATACCAGAACGGAAATGAGAATTCAAAGAGCCTTTAAGAGGATGATGGAAGGACGAACCAGCTTTATTGTAGCGCATAGATTATCAACTATTAAAGAAGCTGACAGGATTCTTGTAATGAAGGATGGACATATTATAGAACAGGGTAACCACGAAACTCTTCTTGCAGCAGGAGGATTTTATTCAAAGCTTTATCAAAGTCAATTTGAAAATTGATCAAATAAGAAGTATGAGGATTTATGAGTAAAAAAGAAATACTTACTTTTAAAGAAAAGGTTGAGCACGATATTATCAAAAAATTCAGAAAGGAAATCTGGTGTAAATTTACCAAGGCAATTAACGAGTATAATCTCATAGTTGATGGGGATGTAATAGCTGTATGTATCTCCGGAGGAAAAGACTCTATGCTTATGGCAAAGCTCTTTCAGGAGTTGGCAAGACATGGCAAGCACAATTTTGAAGTGAAATTTCTTGTTATGAACCCTGGGTACAACGATGAAAACTATAAAAATATTTTGCATAATGCGGATATTCTTGGCGTTCCCATCACAACCTTTGAATCTCAGATTTTTAATATTACGGATACTATTGAGGGATCACCATGTTATCCGTGTGCCAGGATGAGAAGAGGTGCTTTGTATTCAAAGGCACAGGAACTTGGCTGTAATAAGATTGCACTGGGACATCATTTTGATGATGTTATTGAAACTATCCTGATGGGAATGCTATATGGTGCCCAGATGCAGACTATGATGCCGAAGCTTCACAGCACTAATTTTCCGGGGATGGAACTTATAAGACCAATGTATCTTATAAGAGAGGAAGATATAATTAAGTGGCGTGATTATGAAGGATTAAAATTCATTGCATGTGCATGCAGACTGACCGAAGCGCTTGCTATAGAGGAACAACCCTCTCTTACCAGTAAACGTGCTGAGGTTAAGACCCTGATAAAAGAGATGAAGAAAACGAATCCCTATGTGGAATCAAATATTTTCAGAAGTCCTGAGAATGTTTCTCTTGCAACTGTAGTATGTTATAAGGATAAAGACGGTAAACGTCATAGCTTCCTTGATGAGTATTGATGTTTTTTATACTTTTTTTCTTGTTGGATTGACGATAAAGTGTTAAAATTATTTTCGTTCTGTGTTAAAAAGAGGGAATATATTTAATTGAACAGAATAATAAACAAAAAAAGAGGAATCGTATGGAAAAAGTAAAAGGAAGACTTAGGGGGATAATTTTTGCAGCAATGATGGCTTTAGCTTTAACAGCTATTTCCAAAATTGAGGTAAAGGCAGCAACAGCAATTGATGTTAACCGTATTTACAATGTAACAATTGATGGTAATAAGCATGAGTACACATTTACAACGCCAAAAGATAGTATTACACAGGTAGAGGCAGTGCTTATAAACGAAACTTCAAATTATGATGATGTAGAAGTAAAACTTCTTGTTGATTATCGTCAATATTGGTATGGCTTTTTGTTTCCGAACAATGGAAAACAGTATTCTGATAAGCTTGTTTTTAAGCCAGGTCAGGAAGCTACGATTTCTTTGGAAGGGGGCTACAAGGATAAGCAATATACTGTAGCATTCAGGGTTATCGGCACTGAAACCGCTAACATAGAAAAAGAAAATAATAATTCCGCATCGACAGCTAATGTTATCGGTCTTAAAAATACCTATACAGGTATACTTAATCTGGCGGATGATGATGTAGACTGGTTTGTTTTTAAAGCACCAAAGACAGGTAAATACAAATTTGAAGTTGTTAATACCGAAACAGATAACTGGTGTACTTTTACTGCTGCCGGATATAAAACGAAGAATAAAGAAGACAGTAAGAATTATCAACTTATTTCATCAGGTGACGGTTGGAAAAAAACAACAAAGATCAAGCTTAAGAAGGGTAAGAAGTACTACATCAAATTAAGTGGTTCAAGTCTTAAAACTTGCCCTTACCAGATTCGTGTAAAAAAGGTAAAATAAATTCATAAAATGAGTTAAAATAAGAACAGTAATTTTACTGTTCTTATTTTGATTATTAGAATACAAAACACAGGAGAGGTTTATGAAGAAGAGACCAATATATGTAATTGGACATAAAAACCCCGATACCGATTCTATATGCGCAGCTATTTGCTATGCAAATCTTAAGAACAAGATTGCCGGCGAAGAGGCTTATGAAGCAAGAAGATGCGGACATATAAATGAGGAAACACAGTTTGTTTTAAACCGTTTTGGAATACAGGCCCCGGGATATACCAAGGATGTCAGAACGCAGGTTTGTGATATGGAGATAAGAGATCTGTATGCTGACGATGATCATATATCTCTAAAGCGCGCATGGGAGAGAATGAAAGACGAAAATGTTGTTACTCTTTGCGTCACAAATAATGGGAAACTTACCGGCCTTATAACGACCAATGATATCATGGAGACATGTATGGATGTTCATGATGCAACCATACTTTCCGAGACAAAAACATATTATGGCAATATAGTGGATACACTTGATGGAGCGATGCTTGTCGGAGACATGTCAGAGCAGATTACATCCGGCAAAGTCCTTATAGCAACAGCATCACCTGAAATAATGGAAGAGGTCATCAAACCCGGCGATATTGTTATTTGCGGTAACAGATATGAGACACAGCTAGTTGCTATAGAGAATCAGGCTGCCTGTATTGTTGTGTGTATTGATGCAAAGGTGACAAACACGATCAAAAAACTTGCTGAGGAGAGAGGCTGCAGGATAATAACAACACCTTATGATACCTTTACTGTGGCAAGACTTATTAATGAGAGCGCACCGGTCGGTTCAATAATGAAACGTGAAAAGCTTATAACATTTCACACTGAGGATTTTATAGAAGATATACAGCAGACCATGGCACAGGTAAGACACAGGTATTTTCCTGTTCTGGATGAGGATGACAATTATGTGGGCATGATTTCACGTCGTAATTTGCTGGGTGCAATGAAAAAGAAGCTTATTCTTGTTGATCACAATGAGAAGAGCCAGACTGTTGACGGAGCTGATTCAGCAGAAATTCTTGAAATTATTGACCATCATAGACTTGGCTCATCCATTGAAACCGCTAATCCGGTATTTTTCAGAAATCAGCCGCTTGGATCTTCGTGTACTATTATTTATTCGATATACAAGGAAATGGGCGTAGAGGTAGATAAAACAACAGCATCATTGATGCTTTCCGCTATCATTTCGGATACTTTAATGTACAGGTCACCTACATGCACCGAGATTGATAAGAAAGCAGGTAATGAACTTGCCAAGATCGCTGAAATTGATGTCGAGGAATTTGCAAGAGAGATGTTCCGTGCAGGTTCAAATATGGGAAGTAAAACACCAAGACAAATAGTTCATCAGGATTTTAAGAAGTTCACTGTAGAAGATAAGACGATAGGTATCGGGCAGGTGAATTCCATGAGTGCTGAAGAGCTTGCAGAGATAAAAGAAAGGGTATTGCCTGAGCTTAAAGATATGTTGGTAAGTGATGGCCTGGACATGATCTTCTTTATGATGACAAATATTCTTTCCGAATCTTCAATTGTAGCGTTCGAAGGTAATAAAGCTGAAAGCATTATAGATGCAGGCTTTCATGTAGCTGCGGGAAGCGATAATATTGCACTTCTAAAAGGTGTCGTTTCCAGAAAAAAGCAGCTTCTTCCTACGATAGTTGAAGCATTACAACAGTGATGAACTAAAGGTCATCATGTTAAAAATCAAAAAATATGGTATAATACCCTCAGTAACTGTTTTTTGTTATTGAGGGTTTTCTTATGAGGCATAAGATTATGGGGGTAAAACTTAGAATTACAGCTATTGTTTTAATAGCTATTCTTTTTGTGAGCTTTTCCGGTTCCGGAGCATTTATTTCCAAAGCTGAAAATAATGAAAATGATTATTTGCCTACTACTCAGATTATATACAGAGTAAATCCCTTATATGCGGATGTGGTTGATGTTTCCGATCTGTATCATGGCAAGGAAACACAGGTATCTATAAAGTCTTTACTTGCTGATAATAACAAAGCAACCTCTACTGATGAAATAATAACCGCAATAAGAGAAGGGTTAAAACGACAGGATAAAAATATTATCGTTAATTTTTCCCTGGACGGAACGGGATATGACGGATCTTCATTGATTACATTGCAGGATAATGCATTTGATATCGCTATGGAACACACCGGAAAAGGTGACGAAGGCGATTACTTAAAATGGGGCTATAGCGGCATGGGTATGCAGGTAGCCTATGACAAGAAGGATGGTAAAACAATCGGGACATTCACTTATTTTATGACTTATTATACAACCCCGGAACAGGAACAGTCGGTAAATGCCAAGGTAAAGCAAATATCCTCCAGTCTTGGACTTGCTCAGAAGAATGAATATGAAAAAATATTGGCTGTGTATGAATATATGTGTAAAAACGTCAAATATGATTATGGATCTTCGATGTTAAAATACACCTGCTATTCAGCTGCAATAAATAATTCTGCAGTTTGCCAGGGATACGCGTTGCTTATTTACAGACTTTTAAATGACTCGGGTGTAAGCTGCAGACTTATTGCCGGAGATACAAAAAGTGGCGGTCATGGATGGAATATAGTGAGGGTTGGAAGCTATTATTACAATATTGATGCTACCTGGGATGCCGGAAAAGTATCGGAAAAATATTCATATTTTATGAAGTGTGATAATGAGTTTGATGATCATAAGCGATGGACACAATATGCAAGCAGCAGCTTTTATTCGGCTTATCCCATGAGTTCAACCAGCTATAATACTGGAAAAGTTGGTTCGTACATTCCGATAAAATCGTTAGCGATAAATAAGGATAAACTGACAATAAAAGCAGGAGAAAGCTCCAGCCTGAATGCAAAGGTTGTTCCGGCAAAAGCAGAATCTACTTTGGTCTGGAAAAGTAGTAACAGTTCGGTCGCAACTGTTAGCTCAAACGGCAAAGTGAAAGGAATAGCTGCAGGAACCTGTCAAATTACAGTTTCCTCTCAGGACAGTAAATTTAAATCTACATGCTATGTGACCGTTACTGGAAAGTCAGCTGAGGTAAAATCATTAAAGCTTAATAAAAAGAAAATAAAATTGGAAAAAGGAAAGAAATTTCAACTTAAGGTTACTATAAGTCCTGATACAGCTGAAAATACTGAACTTGTATGGAAGAGCAGTAATGGTAAGATTGCTAAGATTACGAAAAAGGGCGTTGTGAAAGCAAAAGGAAAAGGAAAATGCAAGATTACTGTTATGACGAAGGATGGTAAGAAGAAAGCAACTTGTACAGTTACGGTTAAATAAGAGATATATAAAATAAAAACAAAGCGGATATTCACAAATGTAAATATCCGCTTTGCTTTTATGAAGTAGGGACCTAAAATTCTGTATTTTTTATCAGCTTACAAAAAACTTGTCAGCGATAGTCTCCATATACATGTCACGTTGTTCTGTAGGAACATCGTATTCATCCATTGCCTTAGATACTGACCAATGATTGTTCCCGATGGAACGAAGCATATGTCTGATTAATGTATAATCAATGATATTATCATTCTGTAAATCAGTAGTGCAATCATTCGCAAAAGTAGTAGTCATAATAACCCCCAATAAACTAAAAAAACCAATAAACTAGGTTTATCATATACATTTTGTTGAGAAAATCTCTCCTCAACTACTATATATTGTATTATATTTTTGAATTAATGCAACAGATTTCTTTCGAAAAAATGAATATTATTTTTATGTTTTTTTAACCGTTTATACATAGTCCAAAACTTGTTAATTAAATGTAATTTTGATACAATTATTATCGGAATTGTGTGGTTCTGTATTATATGTGAGGCAAGTATGCAAAAGACATATATTGTGGAGCGAGACGGGTATCACATTTCTGGGGAAATCTATTTGCCGGATGATTCTAAAGGGAGATATCCCATAGTAATTATGGCACATGGCTTTGGGGGAAGCCGGGAAGGAACAAGACCATATGCTGAAATGCTGGTAAGGGAAGGACTTGGCTGCTACATTTTTGACTTTTGCGGCGGAGGTCTTTCTTCTAAAAGTGATGGTAAGATGACCGAAATGTCTGTTCTTACGGAAAGTGAAGACATAGAAGCTGTTGTGGAGAACATCAGGAAGGCTCCGTTTGCTGACAGAAAAAATATCTTTCTGATGGGGGAGAGCCAGGGTGGTGTTGCATCTACTATAGCAGCAGCGCAAACTCCGAAAGAAATAAGAGCAATGGTACTTCTTTATCCGGCATATACTCTTTTTGATGATGCGAAAAGACGCTATCCTGAACGAGAAATGATAGAAGATACGTCAACTGTATTTGGACTTCCTGTAGGAAGGAAATACTATGAAGATGCATTTTCTCTTGATATTGATGACTGTATGGGTAAATATCATGGCAATGTTCTGATTCTTCATGGGAATATTGATCAGGTGGTCCCGTTATCATATAGCATCAATGCACGAAAAAAATTTCCTGCGGCAAAAATTATTCAAATAACGGATGCGGGGCATGTTTTTTATGGTAAAGAGGTTGTTAAAGCAGGCAAAGAAATGATATCATTTATACATGAGAATATTGACTGAGAATTCAGTTAAAGGGGGATTACTATGAGCTGTTTTTTTGATGATACATTTAAGGATATTGATGTTGAAGAGCTTAGAAAAAGTGCTGAAAACGTACTTGAGTTTACACAGAACAGAGCAAAGAGTCTGCTTTCTGTAGTAGAGGACAAATTCAATAATCTTGAGAATAATAAAAAGAACATGATAATTCTTGGTGTTTCTGTTTTTGCAGGGGTGCTTATTATTGCAGGTGTTTTTTATCTTCTTGGAAAGCATGCAGCAAGAAAAGAATTTGATGAGTGCGATTTCGAGGAATGGGATGGCTAAAGAGGGATGTTTTTGCGAATTTTGTGACAATAATTTTTTTGTGCTTGAATATACACATTTGATGTGTTAACATATTTGAGTCGCTTATTTTTGGCGGTAAGCCGGTGTGTCGGAATGGCAGACGATGCAGACTCAAAATCTGTTGTCCTCACGGGCGTGTGGGTTCAAGTCCCACCACCGGCACTATTATATACCTGATATCCAGACAGTTGATGTTTGGGTATCAGGTTTTTTGTGTTTTTGCACAAAACAAGGAAACGAAATTTGAGCACTTCGTTTCTTGTTACATTTTTAAGGTAGTGTTATTATGATTATACGGAAACGTAAAACAACAAGTGACGTTTCCGAGATTGCAAAGGACTACCTGATGAGAAAAAATATATATTTAAACGATAATTGGTATTTTAAAAACGAATTCGATGAAGAAATGATTTCTTCAGACTATAAAAGTGATGAGCTTTTGAACGTCAGAATTCCTCATACTGTAAAGGAAACTCCGTTTAACTATTTCGATGACAAAATTTATCAAATGCTTAGTGGCTACAGAAAAGAATTTATAGCCGATAAGAGCTGGGATGGAAAGAGGATTGTCCTACATTTCGAAGGAGCAGCTCACGAGGCAACAGTATATTTTAACGGCGTACAACTGGGAGTTCATTCTTGTGGATATACTGCTTTTGAATTCGATATTACTGAGAAAATTCTTTATGACAAGCCAAATATCATTGCTGTGAAGCTTGATAGCAGGGAAACACTTAACGTTCCTCCTTTTGGTTTTGTTATAGATTATATGACCTACGGAGGGATTTACAGAGAGGTCTATCTGCAAATAACAGATAAAACATACGTATCGGATGTATTTGTATATACCGATGTGCCTGAAGTATATGAACCCGGACTTGAAGAGAAAAAAGTATCGCCCAAAGCAATTGGGGCATTTCTTCATGCAAAGATAAAACTCGGTGGTAATACTTTAGGGTGTACTGTTTCAAAATCTCTAAGGAGAATTGCAGGAAAACTTCCCGAATGTGTAAATGATGAATATGCAGAGGCTGTGGTGCTTAATAGCTCCAGTGAAAATACGGATATTAGTTTTGGTTTTCACACATTACCTGTTGTTTTGTGGGATATAAATAATCCGGCTCTATATGAATTTATTGTTTCTATACACAGGGATGGCAAATTACTTGATGAAGTTAAGGTTCCGTTTGGCTTTAGAAATGCATCCTTTAAAGCTGATGGTTTTTATCTTAACGGAAGAAAACTGATAATTCGAGGTTTGAACCGCCATCAGTCATATCCTTATGTCGGATACGCAATGCCAGGATCCATGCAGGCTTATGATGCAAAAATATTAAAAGAAGAACTGTGTTTGAATGCTGTAAGAACGTCACATTATCCGCAATCTCATGAGTTTATTAATGAATGTGACAGACTTGGGATGTTGGTGTTTATGGAATTTCCGGGATGGCAGCATATAGGTGATGAAGAGTGGAAAAAACAGGCTGTTATAAATGAGAAGGAAATGATTACACAATATAGAAATCATCCATCCATTTTTATCTGGGGAGTCAGAATAAATGAATCAGCAGATGATGACGCGTTTTATACTAAAACCAATGCTGTGGCACATGAGCTAGACCCCTCCAGAGTGACAGGTGGCGTGAGAGCATCAACAAAAATGAATCTCCTCGAAGATGTATATACGCTTAATGATTTTTCACATAACGGCAAAACGCCGGGATGCATAAAGAAAAAAGATGCTACTCCGGATATGAAGAAACCATATATGGTTACTGAATATAACGGTCACATGTATCCGACAAAGTCTTTTGACCCTGAAGATACCAGAGTGGAACATACAATGAGACACATTCGGGTAATGGATGCAATTGCCGGTGAAGGCGATATAGCAGGCGGCTTTGGATGGTGTATGTTTGATTACAACACGCATAAGGACTTTGGCTCAGGAGACAGGATATGCTATCACGGTGTGATGGATATGTTCAGAAATCCAAAGCTTGCAGCAAAAGCATATGAAATGCAGGGAGATGAAAAACATGTTCTTGAGCTTTCATCCTCAATGGACATAGGTGAACATCCTGAATGTATAAGAGGAGACATATGGCTTTATACAAATGCCGATTCTGTGAGAATGTATAAAAATGATGTCTTTATAAAAGAGTTTCACACTGCTGATTCACCATATAAAAACATAGCACACGGTCCCATTCTGGTTGATGACTTTATAGGAAATCTGCTTTATGAAAATGAAAAATTTTCAACGGAATTTGCCGATAAAGTTAAACATGCACTTAATACAGCAGCAAGATATGGAATGGGTGAACTGGGAATCAGGGATAAGATAACAGGTGCAAGGATGATGCTTGTTCACCGTATGTCTGTAAAAGACATTGTCGACCTTTACCAGAAATACATTGGAGATTGGGGTGGTGAAGCAACATCATTTAAGTTTGAGGCTGTAAAAAACGGAGAGGTAGTTAAAACACTTATTAAAGAAACCGTTAATACTATCTGTTTGGATACGCTTGTTAGCCATACGGAGCTGATAGAAGGAAAAACATATGATGTAGCTTCAGTCAGATTTAAAGTTTCAGATCAGAACGGTAATATTCTTCCTTTCTTTGCGGAACCTGTAAGGCTTAAAGCTGAAGGTGCCATAGATATAATCGGACCTGAAACGGTTCCGGTCAGAGGAGGTATGGCGGGGACATACGTAAAGACGAAAAAAGGACAGGGCAGACAAGGGAAACTTATAATTGAGCTTGATGCACAGGGTGAGTTAATCAGAAAAGAAATAGAATTCAATATTAAAGAAGAGGTAATTGATTATGTCTGATAAATCCAAGGTAATTTTCGGAAATATAATGCCTGAGAGTGTTTATAAGAAGGCAGTAAAAACAAAAGAAAAAAATATTAAGAAATTTGGTGATGATACAAAAGCTGATTACCCAATCCGGATTTCAAATAACCAATATATAGGTGAAAGTCTCGGGGTACAAAATATTGAAGTTTTACCGGAGGGGACAATTCCTTCAAATACACTTCCGTTTGATTCTCAGAATGGAATAATTGTCGGAAATATCAGAATGGGATTTGGTCATTACAGAATAAGTATGGCTATGGCTTCCTGTGCGAAGCACCTTGGATATACACCCTATTGGATGGATTTAAATTCGTATCCACATACTACATGTACAAAGGTAATCAGTGCTCAGAATGAGCTTTATTCTTTGGGGTCAAGACTCTCCAAGAACCCCATTTTTAATAAACTTGTGTGGGAACCTGTGAATTACGAGGGATTTCGTGCACTGTCATATAATGCTGCGGATCAGAAGAATGCAGAACTTATGGCACCTGTATACAAAAATGTTCCAAAGGACATACCGGTAATTGGGACTCATGTATGGCCGGCACAGGCTGCAGTACATGCAGGAATGAAATATGTTGTAAACGCTATTCCGGATAACTGGCCTATGGCACTTCATTTTGCTGAAGGTGCTGTTCATACAATACAGTGCAGAAATGCATATATGGGATACCGTATCCTTAACGGAATGAATAAAAAGCAGATTTGCAAACCGATGCCACAGGATGATCTTGTTTACACAGGGCACTATATCGATCATGAGCTTGTTTCAAATATAGAAAAGGATTGTGAGGCAAGAACAGAAAGAAGAAAAAATAAAAAACCTATGCGATTTCTTCTTACTATTGGGGGAGCAGGTGCGCAGAAGGAGATTTTTGCTGCAATAATACAGTATCTTTTACCCAGAATCGCTAACAAAGAGGCTGTTTTATATGTAAATGTGGGTGACTACAAGCAAGTTTGGGAAGATTTAAAAGATGAGATTCCCGCTATGAAAAAGCACATACATGAGCATCTCGGGGATTTTGAAGAGACTGAAAATTTTGCAAAAGAAGCACTTGATCCCGAAAATGAAGTGAGCGGAATACATGGTTTTTGGCATGAGAATATCTTTGAGGCTGTGTATTGTACAAACCTTCTTATGAGAAGCTGTGATGTTCTGGTGACAAAACCAAGTGAGCTGGCGTTTTATCCTGTACCAAAGCTTTTTATCAAGAGAGTAGGTAAGCATGAAATGTGGGGTGCAATACATTCAGCTGAGGTTGGAGACGGCACATTGGAATGCAGGGATATACCGCATACAATTCAAATGCTGGATCAGTTTTTAAAAACACCGCTTCTCGATGAAATGTGTGAGTGTATTATACAGAACAAGAAAGCAGGTCTGTATGATGGAGCATATAAGGCTGTTGAACTGGCTATGGGCATGAAACAAAAATCAATTATTCCGGAAAAAGAAAAGAAATTGATCTAAGTGTTATAAATTTAAAAACAATTGCTTATGGATGAGGAGATTGAATAGGAAATGAACGATAAGAAAAAACTTAATGGTGCTGCTAAAGCATCGTATGGACTTGGGGCAGTCGGAAAAGATATGGTTTATATGCTTTCAGCATCTTATATTCTGTATTATTTTCAGGATATTTTAGGGGTGAGTGCAGCAGCAATGGGAGTAATTCTTATGGCTGCACGTGTATTTGATGCTTTTAACGACCCTATTATGGGAGCTGTTGTTGCTAAAACAAAAACGAGATTTGGTAAATTCAGACCATGGCTTTTGATAGGAACCATTACAAATGCGATAGTACTTTATCTTATGTTTTCGGCTCCGCCGGAACTATCTGGAAGTGGACTTGTAGTATATGCTGCGGTAACATACATACTTTGGGGAGTTACCTATACTATGATGGATATCCCCTATTGGTCAATGATACCTGCTTTTACAGAAGGCGGCAAAGAAAGAGAAGGACTTACAACTCTTGCAAGATCATGTGCTGGAGTTGGATCAGCACTCATAACTATAGTGACTGTTATGGCTGTATCAGCACTTGGTCATATGTTTGGCGGACAGGGTATTTCTGACAGAGAAGTGGAGAGAATTGGTTTTTCTTATTTTACTATAGTTGTTGCTGTTCTTTTTGTTTTGTTTACGGTTATATGCTGTTTGAATGTAAAAGAAAAATCAACGGTAGATATGGACTCTCCGTCAATAAAGGAAATGTTCAGAGCACTTATTCAGAATGATCAGGCAATGGCGGTTGTTGTTGCAATTGTTATTGTAAACTGCTCTATTTATATCACATCAAATCTTGTAATATACTTTTTTAAGTACGATTTTGGCGGAACAGGATGGAGGGGTGCATATACACTGTTTTCTACTTTTGGCGGTGGTATACAGATCCTTGCTATGATGATCCTTTATCCTTTTCTAAGAAAATTCTTTACATCAATAAAGATTTATTACATAAGTATGGGAATGGCAATTGTGGGTTATATTTCACTCCTTGCACTTGCATCAACATCAATGACAAATGTATATTTGCTTTTTCTTCCGGGATTTTTTATTTTTGCTGCAAACGGAATGCTTGCTGTTATAACAACAGTATTTCTTGCTAATACAGTTGATTACGGTGAACTCAAGAATAATAGAAGAGATGAGTCGGTTATATTTTCAATGCAGACTTTTGTGGTAAAGCTCGCATCAGGTATTTCGGCATTTATTGCTGCTTTGTCTCTGCAGGTACTTGCTCTTAGTAACGATACTGCTGAAGCTGCAGCTGCAATTGATTATTCGGTAGGTGTAAGTGCAGTTCAGAAAATGGGACTTAGAATGACAATGACAATTGTACCTATTATCGGCCTTGTATTTGCTATTTTCTGGTTTAAGAATAAATACATTCTTACAGATGAGAAAATTTCTGAAATATCCGGACAGATTGCAGAACGCAATAAAGTTGCATAAATATTTAAAGGTTCAAAAATATATTTGTATTCTGAATGTTAAAATAAGACATATTCATAACAAACTATTGCTATATATTTTTAAAAAGTTTGTGTGATATGTCTTATTTATTTGTTTAATGCCTTTTTTACACATTATTCAGCTATGGCTTAAACAGGTTGAGATATCTGTCATTTTGGTGTATGCTATATATTGTTTAGTAGTATGCTTAGCGACATTATGTACATACAAGATATTGGGGTCAGAGGATACTATGGATTGTAAGGATTTTCAGAGAATGATACCCGGTTTTTTAGCCGATGAACTGGATAATTATTCTCTTGAAGGATTTTTAAATCATATAGATATGTGTAAGAATTGTAAGGAAGAGCTAACCATACAATTTCTTATTGAGGCCGGAATTCAGAGGCTGGAGGATGGAAGTACCTTTAATCTTGCCAATGAATTACAGTCAACAATTAATGATGCCTGGCAGAGATTACGGATGAGGAAGAGATTACTTAAAATGGCCTATTTTCTGCAGGTTGTTGTTTTTGCTGAGATAATTGCCGCCTTTGCTTTATCGGTGGCACTAAGATAAAAAGTAAGTTGGGGACATTATTAAATGGGGAAGAAGTTATTACTTATAGACGGACACAGTATATTGAACAGAGCGTTCTACGGACTTCCTGATCTTACAAATTCAGAGGGTCTGCATACGGGTGCAGTTTATGGATTCTTGAATATTCTATTCAGACTCATTGATGAGGAGCAACCGGATTATCTGACTGTTGCTTTTGATGTTCATGAGCCTACTTTCAGACACAAGATATATGCACAGTACAAAGGCACCAGAAAACCAATGCCACAGGAATTAAGAGAGCAGGTACCTCTTATGAAAGAGGTATTGGACAGTATGAAAATCTGTCGTATGGAAAAGCCCGGCCTTGAAGCTGATGATATTCTCGGTACTATTGCCAAGAGAGGCGAAAGAGAGGGAATGGAAGTACGTCTTGTATCGGGAGACAGAGATCTTCTTCAGATTGCTTCGGACCATATTTGCGTAAGAATTCCTAAAACAAAAGCAGGGAAAACAGAAATAGAAGATTATTTTGCTGTGGATGTTGAAGCGCTATATAAAGTTAATCCTATACAGTTTATTGAGCTTAAGGCTCTTATGGGAGATTCATCCGATAATATACCGGGCGTTCCGAAGGTAGGAGAAAAAACCGCAATAGAGCTTATGACCACCTATGGGTCAATTGAAAATATCTATAATAATCTTGAAAATATCAGTAAGAAATCCATCAGAGAGTCTCTTGCTGCAAACAGGGATTTATGCGATCTAAGCAAGGTCCTTGCAACAATAAATGTAGAAGCTGAGTTTGATTATTCATTTGAAAATGCCGGTCTTGATGACATTCTTGGACGAGATGCCTATGAAATGTTTAAGAGGCTAAATTTCAGGAATCTGCTTTCGAGATTTGAGGATAATGTAACAAAAACTGAAACAAAACTTGAATTTGTGGATATAAGCGGAAAAGATGCTGTGATAAAGGCTTTTAAAGATGCACATGAATATGCAGGAAAACGTGATGACAGATTTATCGGAGTAGGCCTTATATCTGAAGATGATAAGATATCATCAAAAGCGTCTAAAAAACTTGGTCAGCTTTCATTGTTTGAAGAAGAGAATTTCACGGATAATCTGATAGGCATTAGTATATGCACTGATAATGGGAAAGCTTTATATTTTGAAACTGACGAAGAAGTATCTGAATCGTTTTTAGGAGACAAGCTTTCGGAATTGTCTAAAGATTGCAGGCTTTCATTTTTTGACATAAAGCATGCATATAAGTATTTTAAGCCTTTTGAAACTCTTCATTACAATGAGAGAAAATGCGGGTCTTTTGATACTCTTATAGGTGCGTATTTGATAAATCCCCTGAAAAATGATTATCGTCCTGAGGATATTGCGACTGAATATCTACAAATGACTATAAGATCAAAAGAACAGATTTTCTCGAAAGAATCCCCGAGAGATGTGAGCAGGGATGACAGAAAAGAATACGCTGGCTATCTTGCATACATAAATTTCATGGCAGCACCTGTTATTGAGAAACGGCTTAAAGAGTCGGAAATGCTGGAGCTTATGAACGAAATTGAAATGCCCCTTAGCTATATTTTGTACGATATGGAAAAAGAGGGAATTTTAGTTAAACGTGATGAGCTTAAACTTTACGGTGAACGCCTTACAGGTCGAATAGATGAACTTGAAGAAAGTATACATAAACAGGCCGGAACAGAATTTAATATAAATTCACCCAAACAGCTTGGAGAAGTCCTTTTTGAGAAGATGGGACTACAAGGTGGGAAGAAGACAAAAACAGGATATTCAACAGCTGCAGATGTTCTTGAAAAGCTCGCGCCTGATAATCCGGTAATTAAGGATATTCTTGAATACAGGGGACTTACAAAACTGAAAAGCACATATGCTGATGGTCTTTCTGCTTATATCGGTGATGATGAGAGAATTCATACAAGCTTTAACCAGACTATAACAGCTACAGGAAGAATAAGCTCCACTGAACCTAATCTTCAGAACATCCCGATGAGAACTGAACTTGGAAGAGCTATCAGAAAAGTATTTGTTCCAAAAGTAGGTTATGTTTTTGCCGATGCAGATTATTCACAGATCGAGCTTAGGATTCTTGCTCACATGTCTGGAGATAAAGGCCTTATTGATGCTTATCATGAAGGCAGGGATATTCACAGAATTACTGCATCTAAAGTATTTGGAATACCTTTCGATGAAGTGACGGATGTCCAGAGACGAAATGCAAAGGCTGTTAACTTCGGTATTGTGTATGGCATAAGTGCATTTGGACTTAGTGAAGATTTAAATATTTCCCGTGCTGATGCAAAGAAGTATATGGAAGATTATCTTTCAACATATCCCGGAGTTAAGGCTTATCAGGATGGAGCAATAAATGATGCAAAAGAAAAGGGATATGCCGTGACTCTTTATAATCGCAGGCGTCCCATGCCGGAACTTAAGTCCGGAAACTTTATGCAGAGGCAATTTGGCGAGAGAGTTGCGATGAATGCTCCAATTCAGGGCACTGCAGCAGATATTATAAAAATAGCAATGTTGCGTGTATGGAGACGAATTCAAAAAGAAGAACTCAAGTCTCGTATGATACTCCAGATTCATGATGAACTTTTGATTGAAACGGCAGAGGATGAGATTGACAAGGTGAAAGCAATTCTTGAAGAAGAAATGACAAATGCTGCAAAGCTCCTTGTACCGCTTGAAGCGGAATGTCATATAGGTACTGATTGGTTTGAGGCAAAGTAAGTGGTTAAGATAATAGGTGTTACCGGCGGAGTGGGAGCCGGTAAAAGTACAGTTTTAAACTACATAAAGAGCATTTGTAATTGCAGGATTATTTTTGCTGACCAGGTTGCAAATGACTTAAAGCTGAAAGGGCAGTCATGTTACGAACCAATTGTCGGCCTTTTATCGGAGGATATTCTTTCCGAAAATGGTGAGATAGACAAAAATAAAATGGCTGCGAAGATTTTTGCCGATGAAGAGCTTATACAAAAGGTTAATGACATCCTGCATCCTGCTGTAAATATATACATATCTGATGCAATAAAGCAGGAAAAGATCAGAGATGAACTGGATTATCTTTTTATTGAAGCAGCACTTCTGATAGAGAACGGGTATGACAAAATCGTTGATGAATTGTGGTATATATATGTTTCGGAAGATGTCAGAAGGCAGAGATTAAAAGCTTCAAGAGGCTATTCGGATGATAAAATAAACGATATCTTTAAAGGTCAGCTTAAAGACGATGAATTCAGAAAGTATGCTGACTTTGTAATAAACAATAGCGGCGATGAAAGTGACATGAAACGTCAAATAGATTTAAAGCTGGGGGAAAACTGATGGCAACAATGGCAGAACAATCAGAAAAAAATGTAGTTTTTGGTCTTGATATCGGAACCAGAAGTGTTGTTGGTACTGTCGGATACATGGAGGATGAAATCTTTAATGTTATGGCGCAGTGCGTGGCCAAGCATGAAACAAGAGCCATGCTGGACGGACAAATCCATGACATCGGTAAGGTTGGTGCCACAATAAAAAAAGTTAAGGAAAATCTTGAGCAGCAGACACAGATTCATTTGACGGATGTCTGTATTGCTGCGGCCGGTCGTGTACTCAGAACTGTTAAGACCAATTTTGAAGAAGAGTATACCGACAACAGAGAAATGACTGAAGAAGAGATATACAATCTTGAGTCAAAGGCTGTCGAAAAAGCATATCAGGAGTTTCTTACACAGAATCAGTCAGATATGAAATTTTATCTGGTTGGTTATTCTGTGATGCATTATTACCTTGATGATTATCAGATTGCTAATCTTGAGGGGCATAATGCAGGTAGAGTTGCGCTCGATCTGATAGCAACTTTTCTTCCGGATGATTGTGTTGACGGTCTGTACAAAGCATGTGAGAGAGCTGATCTTAAAGTAGCTAATATGACACTGGAGCCTATAGCTGCGATGATGGTTGCTATTCCACCTCAGTTCAGAATGCTTAATCTTGCACTGGTAGATGTAGGTGCCGGTACTTCCGATATTTGCATTACGGATGATGGTACAATTACGTCTTATGGAATGCTTCCTATAGCAGGTGACTCAATAACTGAGATTATTGCGCAGCATTGCCTTGTCGATTTTAACACTGCAGATCAGATAAAAATCGACGCAAGCCATATGGACCAGGTAAAATATGTTGACATCATGGGACTTGAAAAGACCATATCCGCAAAAGAGATATCAAAGATGATAAAGCCTTTGGTGGAAAAAATGTCAAAGATGGTTACTCAGCAGATCAAACAGCTTAATGGTAATAAACCGGTAAGCGCGGTATTTGTTGTTGGTGGCGGCGGATGTGTTCCGGGGTATACAAAGGCACTTGCAAAAGAAATGAAAATTCCTGAGGAACGTGTTGCACTTCGGGGTGAGGAAGTAATGAAGAGCATAAGATTCCTTACGGAAGACAGCTCAATAGAGCGTGACTCTTTGATGGTTACGCCTCTTGGTATTTGTGTAAGCTTTTACGAGCAGTCTAATAATTTTGTGTTTGTTTCATTTAATGGCCAGCAGACTAAGATTTATGACAACGGCAAACTGGCAATTGTAGATGCTGCTATGCAGGCGGATTTTCCTAATGAAGATCTTTTCCCGAAACGAGGCGAAGAGCTTAGGTTTACAGTCAACGGCCAGGAACGTATGGTAAGGGGAGAGCCGGGTGAAGCAGCTGTTATTACTTTAAATGGATCGCCTGCTGATATACATACTAAGATTCATGCCAATGACATAATTGAAGTCACAAGTTCTACTGCAGGAAGATCCGGAAGAAGTGAAATCAATGATATTCCTGAGTTTAAGAGCACATTCAATATTACTGTCGGTGGTAAGAGTATTGATGTTCCGAGGATGGCGGAAGTTAACGGGGAGCGTCAGACCGGTCTTTATGATATTAAATCCGGTGATGAGATAAAAATCCTGGATTATGAAACGGCAGCACAGATTGCACAGCTGCTTGATATAGACATCACTGAAGACACTATAATTACAGTAAATAATGAAGTTGCAAGCGGGGACACACCTGTATATGAAAATTTCAAGGTGGAATTTAAGAGCGGTGAAGATGCTATAATGGATTACTATGCAGATTTTCCTGATGCCGATGAAGTTGCGATTGAACAGGAAAATGAGGAATCTTCATATGAAGCAGATCCTAATCTTGATTTTGAAGCAAATGAAGACGGTAGTCTGAGTTTTTCCGGTGCAACAACAACTGTAGCGCCTCCTGCAAGGCAGATAACTTCAGGCAGGCGTGTCATCACAAGAGATCTTCATGTAACAGTTAATAATGAGCCTATTGTGCTTCATGGTAAATCGGATTATATTTTTGTAGATATCTTTGATGTAATTGATTTTGATTTAAGTAAACCTAACGGAAGATCAATCGTGACGACCTTAAACGGTGGAACACCCGATTATATGCAGGCTATTCACGAAGGTGACAGAATAGAAGTTTACTGGAAATAGTATATAAATAAATACTTTTTTAACCATATAGACACATTTTTTTCACAGTTTATATTTAGTATGGAAACGGAGAATTTAATAAATGAGACTCGCAAGCCTATCAAGCGGCAGTAGTGGGAATAGCATTTATGTTGGTTCTGATACTACGCATATCCTTGTAGATACGGGGTGCAGTAAAAAAAGAATAGTTGAAGGTCTTTCAAAGCTGGACCTTTCATTGGATGATATAGATGCGATTTTTGTAACACATGAGCATTCAGACCACATTGCCGGGTTACACACAATATTGAAGAAACATGATATACCTGTATTTGCCACAAAAGGTACTATTCAGGGGATACGTCTTAGTGATAAAAAAAGTGAAATGATTTCTTCTGAGTTTCATGAAATCCGTGCTGATGAAAAAGTATCAGTAAAGGATATGACAATAAATCCAATCACAATAATGCATGATGCTTTGGAACCTGTGGCATACAGAATATCATGTGGGAATAAAAAGATAGGAATTGCAACAGACTTAGGCTGTTACAATGAATACACAGTAGATAATTTAAGGGGAATGGATGCTATACTTATTGAGGCCAATCACGATGTGAGAATGCTTCAGTCAGGTCCATACCCTTATATGCTGAAAAAAAGAATACTGGGTGAAAAAGGACATTTGTCCAATGAGAAAAGTGGGGAGCTTCTTTGCAGAATCCTGCATGATAATCTAAAAGGAATTCTCTTGGGACATCTCAGTAAAGAAAATAATCTTCCTGAACTGGCTTATGAAACGGTGAGGGTTGAGATAGAAATGGGTGAGAACCCATATCATGGAAATGATTTTCCTATAATGGTAGCTGCGAGAAATGAGCTTTCTTCTGTTATTGAAGTGTGAGAAAAGTGAGGAGTAAAAGTATGAATAAAATTATAATTACTGTCGTTGGTAAGGACACCGTTGGTATTATTGCAAAAGTATGTACATATCTTGCTGAAAACAGTATCAACATTCTTGATATTTCCCAAACAATTGTATCAGGATACTTCAACATGATGATGATTGTTGATATGTCTAAGAGTAGCGCTGACTTTATGAATGTCTCAGATTCACTTGAAAAACTTGGTGAAGGCATAGGCGTAGTTATCAAATGTCAGAGAGAAGAAATATTTGATTCTATGCACAGAATTTAAGCAAAAGTAAAGGAGCGCCAATGATCAACATAAATGAAGTTTCAGAAACAAATGAAATGATCGAAAAGGAAAACCTTGATGTAAGAACGATTACCATGGGTATAAGCCTTTTTGATTGTATAAGCTCGGACTTGGATACTCTTAACAAGAATATCTACGAGAAGATATATAACTCTGCAAAGAATCTTGTTCAAACAGGAGAGGATATTGCTAAAGAGTTTGGAATCCCGATAGTAAATAAACGAATATCAGTAACTCCTATAGCACTGATCGGTGCTTCTGCATGTAAAAGCTCTGACGATTATGTAACAATTGCAAAAACGCTCGATAAGGTTGCTAAAGAGGTTGGAATCAATTTTCTTGGTGGATACAGTGCACTTGTAAGTAAGGGAATGACTGAGTCAGACAGGCTTCTTATTGAGTCAATACCGAAAGCTTTGGCAGAAACGGATGTAGTTTGTTCATCTGTAAATGTCGGATCAACTAAGACCGGTATAAACATGGATGCTGTAAGGCTTCTTGGTGACGTTATTGTTAAGACTGCAGAAAAAACAAAGGACAATGATAGTGCCGGATGCACAAAGCTTGTTGTATTTTGCAATGCACCTGATGATAATCCGTTTATGGCCGGAGCTTTTCATGGAGTAACAGAGGCTGATAGAATCATAAATGTTGGTGTCAGTGGCCCCGGTGTTGTTAAGACAGCTCTCGAAAAAGTCCGTGGGGAGAACTTTGAAATTCTCTGTGAGACTATCAAAAAAACTGCATTTAAAGTTACCAGAGTAGGACAGCTTGTAGCTAAGGAAGCTTCAGCAAGACTTGGAGTACCTTTTGGAATTGTCGATCTTTCTCTTGCACCTACACCGGCAATCGGTGATAGTGTAGCGGACATTCTCCATGAAATCGGTGTTGAACATGCAGGCGCGCCCGGAACAACAGCAGCACTTGCACTTTTAAATGACCAGGTTAAGAAGGGAGGAGCTATGGCTTCTTCTTATGTTGGTGGTCTTTCAGGAGCTTTCATCCCGGTTAGTGAAGATCAGGGAATGATAAATGCAGTTAATGCAGGTGCGCTTACATTGGAAAAATTGGAAGCGATGACTTGTGTTTGCTCTGTAGGACTGGACATGATAGCAATACCCGGCGATACAAAGAGCACAACAATTGCAGGAATAATAGCAGATGAGATGGCTATAGGTATGATAAATCAGAAGACAACTGCTGTAAGACTTATTCCGGTAATCGGAAAAAAGGCCGGTGATACAGTTGATTTCGGAGGCCTTTTGGGGTTTGGACCTATCATGAACGTTAACAGGTTTTCATGCGATGAATTTGTTAACAGAGGCGGAAGAATACCTGCGCCAATTCACAGCTTCAAGAATTAAAGACGGAAAAGAAACTTACTATGGAAAAGCTAAAAAATGTTTCTGATAAAGTATCGGAAATGGCAGAAAAAGTGAATAGAAACTTGCGCAGAAATGCTGCAGGCCAGACGGATAAAGCGCCCAAAATGCACAGGGGTATGAAGATTAACAGAAATACAAAAAAGACTGTCAGAGAGACGTGTGTATCATGGGGATTTCTAATGCCAAGTCTGATGGGGGTTATGACTTTCTTTGTACTTCCGTTTTGTGTGGTGGTTTTTTATGCACTTGTTAATAACCCTATACAGAAAGAATTTGTAGGACTTTTTAATTTTGAGAGAGTATTTACCAATAATGCTTTCAGGCAGGCGGCTTACAATACATTTAAATTTTCTATTATTGCAGTGCCGCTTTCAGTAATTCTTTCACTATTTCTGGCTGTTGTTATGGAATCCGGTATCCCTTTTAAAAGTCAGTTCAGAAGCTTTTTTCTGAGTCCGATGATGGTTCCGATTGCTTCAATAGTCCTTATATGGCAGGTACTTTTTCATTTTAACGGAATAATCAATGTTATCGGAATGAGCTTTGGCGGACCTAAAATTGACTGGTTGAAATCAGATAAAGCGCAGATAGTAATAGTTGTTCTGTTCTTATGGAAAAATCTTGGATATAACATGATTCTTTTTATGGCTGCTCTTTCCAGCGTGCCTAAAGATCTTTTGGAAGTGGCAAGACTTGAAAGCGCTACCGATGCACAGATATTTTGGACGATAAAAATGAGATATCTGTCTTCAACAATATTGTTTGTTACTATTATGTCTCTAATAAATTCTTTTAAGGTTTTTAGAGAGATATATCTAATGACCGGTGATTATCCGTATAAGACATTGTATATGATGCAGCATTTTATGAATAATACTTTTGCATCTGTTGATTATCAAAAGCTTTCAGCATCTGCGATATTGATGGCTATGGTGATCATTGTTTTGATGCTTATAATGTTTGTTACGGAGAACCGGTACGGAAAGGATATAGAAGGATAATAATGTCTGGACTTAAGCTGCCTGCCGGAGAAGTTGCTTTTTATGAAAAAGCAATCCGGAAGGCACGACGAAAAAGAAAAATATATAAATACGGGATAGTGGCAGGAACGGTGATATGTGCCATATTTGCAATCCTTTTCCTGCTCCCGACAATACTTACAGTTACGAATTCATTTATGAGTTCATCTGAAATAAACGCTAATTACGGGGCTGTATTTCAGACAACAGATACCGGAGGAAAAGTATTTATTTCAAAAACGGTAAATCTGAAATTTATACCGGATATGGTTTCGTTTGATCAGTATATTACAGTGCTTTTTAAATCACCGGAATACCTGGTTAAGTTTTGGAATAGTGTTTTTTATGTAGGCCCCATACTGATTGTTCAGCTTATGATTGCCATGCTTGCATCATATGGTTTTGCAAGATATAGAGGTAGAGTAAGAGAGGTTATTTTCTTTCTTTATATAATCATGATGCTTATGCCATATCAGGTAACTCTCGTACCTAATTATCTGGTTTCATCATGGCTTGGAATTCTGGACACCAGATGGGCAATATGGCTTCCGGGATTTTTTTCACCGTTTGCAGTATATTTGCTTACCAAATTTATTCGAAGAATTCCGACAGAAGTAATGGAAGCAGCTTCAATTGACGGTGCCAGTGAATGGCAGATTTTTTCTCAGATATGTGTTCCGCTATGCAAAAGCGGACTTATATCAATTGGAATTCTGGTGTTTATAGATTACTGGAATATGGTTGAACAACCACTTATTTTATTATCCAATGATGAACTTCATCCGCTTTCGGTATTTTTGTCTAAAATTAATGCGCATGAAATCAGTCTTGCGTTTGCGGTAGCAGTTATTTATCTTGTGCCACCGCTATTGATTTTCTTATATGGGGAAGAGTACCTGATCGAAGGTATTTCATACCAAGGCGGTTTAAAAGGATAGATTTTTGCCGGAAGGCACATGTTTTAGTTTAAAGGGAAGAGGAAGTAACGGTATGTCTGAAGTAAGAAATGTAAGACCTAAGAAAAACAGAAAGGATATAATAAAAGATCTGGCAATCGCGTTTTTGGCAATTTTATTATTGCTTACCTTTTTTTCAAACACGATTATGAATTATTCATTGCCTGAAGTTGAAATTCAGCAAATTCAGCAGGGGACGATTTCACCTATTATAAGAGGAACCGGAACGGTGGAAGCAAAAGATCCTTATAATGTAAAGGTTTCTCAGGAACGCGTTATAAAGAGCGTTGCGGTTTCTGAAGGAGCTAAGGTCAAGAAGGGAGATATTCTTTATTATCTGGAGGATAAGGAATCAACAGAGCTTCAGGACGCAAAAAGTAAACTTGATGATTTGATGCAGACCTTTGAGACCTCTTTGTTTTCAGGTGATCTGTCAAATGAGGCCATTAATCGTGTAAGAGGCGGTCAGACCCTTTCAATGGATCAGTTTCAGGCAAAGCTTAAGGCTGCAACTGACAGATATGATGCTGCTAAACTTGCGGATGAGGAAGCGCAGGCAGCGATTGATGCTCAGTCTCAGGAGCAGGCATATACATCTGCACAGTATAATTATGATGAGGCTACTCCTCAGTATCGTGATGCTGACATAACTTATAGAATTACAGAACTTGATCAGCAGATAGAGGCTGCTAAATCAGAATCATCTGATTCTACAACAGAGACTAATGCAGACACTGTACAGAAGGATAAGTATGATCGCGCTAAAGACGAGGTTACTACCGCCAAGAGTACAGAAAGCTCATATTATGAAAAATGGCGTAAAGCTATAGACGAGCAAACAAAAGGAAATGCAACTCAGGAAACAGTTGATAATGCTGAGAAAGCCTATAAAGAGAAAAAGGCAGCAAGAGAAGAGGCTGAATCAAAACTTGCTAAGGCAGAGGCTGCATATATCAGTGCTCAGGCTTCGGTTTCAAAAAAGACTGTTAACGAAGCTCTGGTTGAAGCTCTTGAAGCTGAAAAGAACAGACTGCTTCTTGAACAGGCAAGCGGAACAAAAGATGTTTCACAGATTACTACCCAGGCAGGTCAGGTTGATAATGATTATCAGCGTAAGGCCGCAAGTCTTCAGGATACAAAAAATAAGACTTCTCAGGAACTTGAAAGAGCTACAACTGATAGAACAGAGCTTCTTACTGAGATTGCAAAAGAGATAGAACTGGATTCTCAGAGAGATACTATAAATGAGCAGAAGGAAGTTGTGGAGAAACTTGAGAAGGAGTCAGTCGGAGCTACTATAGATGCGCCGGTAGACGGTACGGTTACAGATCTTACACTTAAAGCCGGTGAGTCTACAAACGCTGAAAATCCGGTTGCAATTATTCAGGTTGAAGGAAAAGGAATGCAGACCAGTTTTTCCGTAACCATGGATCAGGCAAAGAGACTTAAGGTCGGAGATATTGCTGAGCCTCAGAATGCATGGTATTACACAGACTTTAAGGCAACTCTTAAGTCTATTACTGCCGATCAGCAAAATCCTAATACAAAGAAGCTCCTTACATTTGCTATTGAGAGTACTGAAGTTCAGAATGGTCAATCCGTCAGTCTGCAGATTGGTGAGAAGTCAGATGCTTACGATCTCACAATTCCTGCAGGTGCTCTTAGAGGTGACAACAACGGTAAATTTATTTATGTAGTTAAATCAAAATCAAGTCCTCTCGGAAACAGATATATAGCTTCCAGAGTTGATGTAGAGGTATTGGCTTCAGATGATACAACTGCGGCTATCAGCGGAAGCCTTGAGGGGGACGAATATGTGATTGCCAGGACAACAAGTCCGCTTAATTCAGGCGATCAGGTAAGATTGGCTAATAATCAATGAATAAATTAAGCAAAAATATTACTAACTTTTTTAAAAATCTAAAAATCAGACAGATTGTATTTATTGCAGTATTGGTATTTTTGGTTCTGACAATATATGGAATCAACTTTTTTAGAGACAATATCGTGGATCATCAGTACGATCAGCTTATGGGGAGAAGATGGTCTGATGATCAGAGGTGCGGGCAGGTCAGTATGTTCTTCTCTGAAAATCAGGGAGTAAACACTGACAAGATAAATGAATATGTTTATAACATCAACAAAGGCCTTATTGCAGATGGATTGCAGGAAGCTGATGCCAGCACACAGGGAGGCGATGCAGTATGGAATTACTGTTTCAGTTCTGTAGGAAGCGTGGATATAAATAAGGAGCTTAAAACAGTAACGGCTGTTGCCATTGGTGTTGGCGGCGATTACTTTCAATTCCATCCTATGAGACTTTTAAGCGGTAACTATTTTACCGGTGATATTGTTATGAAGGATTATGTTATTCTTGATGAGGATCTTGCATGGCAGCTATTTGGATCTACCAATATTATCGGCGAAAATATTCTTATTGGCGGAGTGCCTCATTACATTGTCGGCGTTGTGAAAAAGGACAGCGGAAAGTATGTTAAGGCAGCCGGAATGGTTTATCCGACAATCTTTATGTCTTTTGAATCGCTTGCTACATATGGGAAAATTGATGCTTCAGTACTGTCAACAGACGGAACACTCGGAAAAGTAGATGTTGCTTCTAAGAACGACGATGAGAACGGAAACGGCTCATCTGATGTTGATACGCAGGCAAAAGGAATAATCTGCATGGAAGTAGTAATGCCCAACACTGTAAGCAACTATGCTAAGACTTTTGTTATTGATAAGCTTGGTCTTAATACAACACAGGTTGAGGTTGTAGATAATTCTGCCAGATTTGAGGATATAAACCTGCTGGGACTTATAGGAAAATTCAATACCAGAGGAATGCAGATTAAGCCTGTTATTTATCCCTATTGGGAGAATAATGCAAGGGCTTATGAAAATATATTGGCTGTAGCACTTTTAATAAAAATAATATGTTTCGCGATAATCTTTTTTATGCTTTCAGTTTTTGTTGTTCAGGCGTACAGACATAAAAAGTGGACAGTAGGTCAGGTAGTACATAAAGTATCTGACTGGAAATATGATTTGGAATCAAACGTGAAATACCATAATGAAAAATGGAAATATTTCTAATATTAGAATTATTCAGTCATATATAAACTATAGTTTATAGAGGAGGAAATTTAATGAAAAGAAATTATCTTAAGAGAATTATAAGCGTTTCTCTTGCAGCTGTAATGACTCTAAATCTTGCAGCATGCGGATGCGGATCCAAGAAAAAAGAATCCGTAGCTGATGAAGAAGTATCTCATGATGCAACTGCTTATGTATTTAAGGAAAATGCCGTTTCTCTCGGTGAAGGTGTTGATACTGCCAATATAGTTTCACTCGGAACTTTTGGAGATAAGGTATATGCAGTCGGAAATTCTATATCAGAGGAAGAAAAAAACGTTACAACTCTTTTTACCTTTGACAAGGATGGAAGTAATTTAAAACCTGTAGATCTTGCTCTGGATGATAATTATTCCATTACCAATACAGCTGTTGCTACAGATGGTTCAATATATGCCATTGAAACAAAATATGGCGGAATGGATGCCGGATTTGGAGATATTAACATCCAGGATATTATGGGTGGTGGCGATGGAAGTATGGAGATAATCGGTGGCTCTGATTCCGACGAAGGAATCGTTGTCGATGATATTGATCAGTATTCCGCTGAAGATGAAGTTGAAGCAGCAGATAGTAGTGAAGATGAGGGTACTGATTCTGAAGCTGCTGCAAGTGAATCATCTGAAGGTGTAAAGGAAGAAAATACTGCTGACAGCACAAAAGAGGATGCAAGCACACCTGAGGAACTTAATTCCAGTATGGAAAATGCGGCATCTGAAGAAACAAGTACATTGGAACAGGGAGATGGTGAAATTGTAGATTCTTCCATTGTAGCTGCTGAGGATGAGTATTATCTTGTTAAACGTGACGCTAACGGAACGGAAGCATGGAGACAGAAGCTTGAATCAAAAACAGATTCATATTTTTATGTTACATCGCTTGTTCTTGCTGACGACAATACTATTCTTGTTTCAGATACTCTTGGAATTCACAAATACAGTACAGAAAATGGTTCCAAGACATCTGACTTTAACCTGGATGAGTATATTGACAGTGAATACGGCGTTTCTATCCAGATTTTCAAAACAGGTGACGGCAACCTTGTAGGAATGATAAGTGGCGGAAATCAGGCTTTTTACAGACTGGACACAAATGCAGGAACAATTACTCCTGTTGAAGCTGTTGACAATCCGTTCTATGATTATGTGTTCTATTCAGGAGCCGGAAGTCATGATTTGTTCGCAGTTGGTTCAGAAGGTGTTTATACATATAATCTTGGAGATCAGAATGTTTCCATGATATTGAACTTTGTGGATTCAGATATTAATACTTACGGTCTTTCACAGATGGTTGCAATTTCAGATACTGAAATTGTTGCACTTATTCCTTCAGACGAAAATGGATTTACACTTTCTTCACTTACAAAGGTTGATCCTAAAGCTGTAAGTGACAGACAGCAGATTACACTTGGATGTAACTACATTGACTTTGATGTACGTTCTCAGATTATTAAGTTCAATAAAACAAATGATAAATATCGTATCGTAATAAATGACTATTCAAAATATGATTCAGATAGTGAGTACACAGGCGGAGCAAATAGATTGAATACAGATATTGTTTCAGGAAATGCGCCTGATATTATTGTTCTCGATTCAGATATGCCTGTGGACAGTTATATTTCCAAAGGTCTTTTTGAAGATATGACTGAGTATTTTACTAATGATGAAGAACTCAGCAAAAACAAGTATATGGATCATGTTATGGATACATTTAAGACTGATGGTAAGATGTATAAGGTTATTCCCAGCTTTTATGTAGAAACTGTTGCAGCATATAAGAAAGATGCCGGTGACGATTATACATGGACTATTGATGAGCTCGAGAAGATTGTAAAAGACAGAAATATCAAATATAAGAATATCTTCGGTGCACTTGCAAGAGATGAAGTATTTGATATGGCACTTACACTTACAGGTTCACAGTATATTGATTGGTCTACGCTTACATGTAGTTATAATTCAGATGCATTTATTCATCTTCTGGAGTTCATTAATGAGTTCCCGGAGGAATTGGAAGAAGATGATTACTATAATGACTCCTCTGCATTTTGGAGACAGGGCATATCTGTAGCTGACAGATTATATTTATATTCGCTTTCAGATTATAATTATGAGGCAAAGGGTACATTCGGTGATGAGATTACTACTGCAGGATTCCCTTCTGATAACGGAAGCGGTTCTGCAATATTCCCTAATCTTCAGCTTACAATGAATGCTTCTTCAAAGGTTAAGGATGGTTGCTGGGAGTTTATGAGATATTTCCTTACCAACGATTATCAGAAAACAATAGAAGGCGCTTTTCCTGTAAGCATGACAAAAATGGATGAACTGATTGCCAATGCAAAGAAAAAGCCTTCATATCTGGATGAAGAAGGTAAAGAAGTAGAGTATGATGATACATACTACATTGGTGAGACAGAAGTCATTATTAATCCTATGACTGATGAAGAAGTTAATAAAGTTATTGATTTTATTAACAGTATTGATCAGGTTGGAAACGGAAATGAGGAAGTAGCAAATATTATTTATGAAGAAGCTGCTGCATATTTTAGTGGGCAGAAAACAGCCGCTGAAGTTGCTGATATAATTCAAAGCCGTGTTCAGATTTATGTAAATGAGATTAGCTGATAAATTAGTTGGTAGCTTGACAGAGGCACAAAATGGAGGTGACTGGCATGTACAATCAATTGTTTGGAGTGTCGCCTATGATGTTTTGGCTGATACTGACAGTAGCATTGGCAATAATTGAACTTCTGACAATGGGACTTTCCACTATATGGTTTGCAATAGGTGCTCTTGCAGCATTTGTTGCAGCAATTGTGGGAGCAAATATTCCGATGCAGATAGTGATTTTTATAATTGTGTCTGTTCTTATGTTGCTACTTGTGAGACCCTTATCGGTAAAGCTTATTGGCAATAAAATTGAAAAGACGAATATAGATGCTCTTGTCGGAAGAAAAGTAAATGTAAGTAAAGAAGTAGATAATATTAAAGAAACAGGATGTGTCATTCTTGATGGTACTACATGGAATGCCAGAAGCATTGATGATGACAGTATTATCCCGGTGGGAGAAACTGTTATTATAGAAAAAGTAGTAGGAAATAAACTTATTGTGAAAAAAGTTTAAGGAGGGAAAAAATGCCATTTTTTATTATCATCGTTCTGATTCTTGTTCTTATTGCATTAAATATTAAAATTGTTCCTCAGGCTCATTCATTTATCGTTGAAAGACTTGGAGCATACAAGGAAACGTGGGATGTAGGACTTCATTTTATGATTCCTTTTCTTGACAGAGTTGCAAGAAGGGTAGATCTTAAAGAGCAATATTGTGATTTCCCTCCTCAGCCCGTTATAACCCAGGATAACGTTACTATGCAGATTGATTCAATTGTTTTCTTTAGAATTTCGGATCCTAAGGCTTATACATATGGAGTAAGAAATCCTATAGGAGCTATAGAAAATCTTACTGCTACAACACTTCGTAATGTTATTGGTTCCATGACACTGGATGAAACTCTTACAAGCCGTGATCAGATAAATGCCCAGATGCAGGATGCTCTTGATATTGCTACAGATCCTTGGGGAATCAAGATTACAAGAGTAGAGCTCAAGAACATTAATCCTCCGGAACAGATAAGAGATGCGATGGAAAAACAGATGAAGGCTGAACGTGAAAAGAGAGAAAAAATCCTTTTTGCGGAAGGTGAGAAGCAGTCTGCCATTACTGTTGCTGAAGGTGAAAAGCAGAGTAAAATTCTTCAGGCTGAGGCTGATAAACAGGCTACTATTTTAAAAGCAGAGGCTGAAAAGGAAAAAAGGATCAGAGAGGCAGAAGGTCAGGCAGAAGCTATAAGAAGTGTCCAGAAAGCTAATGCTGACGGTATAGCAATGCTTAAGGAAGCAGGAGCAGATGAATCTGTTCTTACTATCAAGAGTCTTGAAGCATTTGAAAAAGCTGCAAACGGTCAGGCAACAAAGATTATTGTTCCGAGTAGTATAGCAGGCGTAGCAGGTCTTGCTGAATCTATAAAGGAAGTAGTAAGTAAATAAGTTTGAAACAGAGAGGTAGCGGATAGGAATAAAGTTTAGGGCATGATAAATAAACCACCTGGAGGTAGTCGAAAAATTAAATATTTGGGGCAAAGATCTACGATGTCACTTCTGCAAGATCATCTTTGATGATAAAACCTCTGGACTTCAATAGATTAAGAGCCTGAGCAGTTGTAAGAGTTTTCTTTTCTTCAACGGACTTCTGAATAAAATAACCATCAGGAGTATAGGGCTTAAGATCTGTGAGTATGTGCCAGATAGCGGTCAGGAGCATACGACAGATTGCAATGATGGCTTTCTTGTGACCACGATGTGATTTGATACGGCGATAACGTTCTGTAATTTCGGGATGCTTCTTGGATTTGATCAAAGCATTTGCAACTTGCACCAATACAGGTTTAAGATAAATACCAGCACGGGAAATCCTAGTGGATTTGATTTTGAAATTGCTTTGGTCATTGCGTGGACAGCATCCAGCCCAGGAAACAAGGTGCTTGTCTGTGGGGAAGACAGACATATCGCCACCTATTTCTGAAAGTATCTGTATTGCCGTGAATGGATTTTTATCCAACCCCGGAACTGTACGAATTAGGGCAAGAGCATCGTTGTAAGGATCAGAAACACGAAAGATTTCCCGTTCTATTTCATTCTTGTGTTTCTCTAACTCATCTATGTGATCCAGACATTGACGAAGCTTGATTGCTTGCTCCTTACAGATAGCGCCATCAACGGCAGCCTGGATTTCCTCAATTGGATGCTTACATCGCCTGTCAACAAAAGGAGTAACATCGAAACATTCCCCGGGATGCTTAAGAATATATTCAGTTATGGATCTGGAAGATTTGCCAAAAACATCAGTGAACACTTCATCAAGCTTAAGATTTGATACTGTGAGACAATTAAGGGCACGATTCTTTTCGCCTGTGATCATACAGATAAGCTTGAAACGGTATCTCACAAGATCTCTAAGATGACGAATGTCAGCTGGCGGAATGAAGGAAGGCTTGATCATGTCACACATAAATAAGTCACATATCCATTTTGCATCCTTACGATCGGTTTTATTACCTTTTTGGGGCTTTGTATATTTGGGATGGGCAAGTACGACATTACAAGACTTTTCAAGGATATTAAAAACGGGTATCCAGTACTTGCCAGTAGATTCCATGCAGACATCAACACAATGATACTTGGCCAGCCATTCAGCAAGTTCACGCAGTCCTCTTGAGAAGGACGAGAACCTTTTTTCAAAATACTCAGTGCGGCCATTTGCATCGGTAATACCAATGCATGCATAGATCCAGGTTTTGTGGACATCAAGCCCACAGCAGTTCTTTCGAAAGATTTTAAATGCCAATAGATAACCTCCTGTCACATTTTATAGTTGTAAAGCTGACAGTGACTGGTCATCCGGCGAAATCGAGACAACTTCGGAAGAGATAAGTTTACGGGCTACGGTATGCGCCATTCGTTGATGCCTTTACAGATGACCGACAACATATAATCATGCGAGGTGGCCGCTATACCGCCCCGCCACTCACCTCCACGTGTTCTGTAGTATGTCAGCCTTACGAATAAAGAATATAACAGGAAACTTTAAAATAGAAAACAGGGAAAGACGCTGGGTTTCATAACCCCGTTGGTGTCTTTCGCAGAAAGACAGTTAATAATCATGATAGAAAGTGATAAGGGGAATGATTAAATTCCCCTTATCTTTTGTCACACTTAATAAAATATTAAAAAGATTTCTATTGATATTTTTTCTTTATTGATGTATTGTGAAAATTAGTCGAAGATATAACTAATCTTTGAGCAATAGCTTATCGACAAAAGACTTAGTTTTATAAGTTTATCTATTATATTTTCCAACTTAATTTTAAATATTTGAATAATTCAAATAAATTTTCAGAAAGGAATTAGGTTTTGAGAGAAAAATTAGAAACACTCACACTGGCTTCACTTCGTGACCTCGCAAAGCAGAATGGCATTAAGAGCGTCACAACTATGAAAAAGTCAGAACTTATTGATGCGCTTTTAGAACTTGATCAGAAACAGAAGGCAGAACAAAAAGCTGAAAATGTAGAAGAAACAAAGGCAGAAGAAGCAAAGGCAGAAGAAGCAAAGGCAGAAACATCTAAAGAGGACGGTTCCAAAAAGGAGAACATAAAAAAAGAAAACGCTAAACATGAAGGCCAGGATAAAAGGAATCGTAAGCATTCTTCTGATGAGAAGGAAAAGTCATCAGCTAAGAAAACAGTTAAGAAAAAAGTAATTGTTTCCGATAATTCACAGAATCCTCAGAATGCTCAAAACGGTCAGAATACTCATCCTCAGCAGAATGTGCAGAATACATATAATGCTCAGGGGAATAACGAAAACAAAGCGGTAGCTGAGGTTCCTTCAGAATCTTATGTAAAGAAAGAGATAACGGCCGAATCTAATGCAAAAAAAGAAGTGCCTGCAGAAGATAATGAAATTGCAAATGGAATTGATGCAAATGGAATTCTTGAGGTTATGCAGGATGGCTTCGGATTTATAAGATGCGAAAACTATCTTCCGGGTGAAAATGATGTTTATGTAGCTCCCGGTATGATAAGAAAATATAATCTGAAGACCGGGGACATTTTAAAAGGAATAGCCCGTCAAAAGAAAGAAAATGATAAATTTGGCGCGTTACTTCAGCTTATATCAATAAACGGATACAAACCTGAAGTTGCTATGGGAAGATGGAATTTTGAAAATATGACTCCTATTTTCCCAAAAGAACAGATTGTACTTGAACATCCGGGTTGTACGATTGCCATGAGAATCATGGATATGATCTCACCTATCGGTAAAGGTCAGCGTGGTATGATCGTTTCTCCTCCGAAGGCAGGTAAGACAACTCTTTTAAAGGATGTAGCACTTTCGGTTAAGAGAAATAATCCGGATATTCATTTGATCGTACTCCTTATAGACGAACGTCCTGAGGAAGTTACGGATATAAAAGAGAGTATTGAAGGACCCAATGCTGAAGTAATCTATTCAACATTTGATGAGCTACCTGAACATCACAAAAGAGTTTCTGAAATGGTAATTGAGCGTGCTAAACGACTTGTTGAGCACAATAAAGATGTTATGATACTTCTGGATTCCATTACAAGACTTACAAGAGCTTATAATATTGTTGTTCCTCCGTCAGGAAGAACACTTTCAGGTGGCCTTGATCCGGCAGCTTTACATATGCCTAAAAGGTTCTTTGGAGCGGCCAGAAAGATGAGACAGGGCGGTAGCCTTACCATACTTGCTACAGCTCTTGTAGAAACCGGTTCTAAAATGGATGATGTTATTTATGAGGAATTTAAAGGAACCGGCAATATGGAAATGGTTCTTGATAGAAAAATGCAGGAAAAGCGTATATTCCCTGCTATCAATATTCCAAAGTCAAGCACCAGAAGAGAAGACCTTCTCTTAAAGCCGGATGAACTTGCAGCAGTGAACGCACTTCGAAAAGGCTTTAATGGTATGAAGGCCGATGAAGCGGTTGACCAGTGTATCAACATGTTTGCAAAAACACGAAATAATGCTGAATTTGTAAGAATGGTTGAGAAACAGGTCGCAAGATACTAAACAATTATATATGGACGAAGTTATAATGTATGCAATATAGGTGAAAACGGCTCAAAAAAGCCGCAAACAAAAAGGCATACATTATGGCTACGTCCATTTTTTTTGATTGAATATAGTAATCTGATCGTAAACCATGGGTAAGAAGAACAGTTTGGTCATAAAAAAAACACGCTTTGGCGTGTAATATTTGGGAGGAGGGGTTGTCAGGTGGGGAACCCGACAACCCGGTATGAAAAAAGTTTTGTTGGGGGAGTCAGAAGTTCTAACTCCTGTTAGATTTATAATATAGATTAAATTTGTACAGAATATGGACAATTCATAAACTAAATATAAAATAATTCGAAATTAAATATAAGCAGTAACGTGATTTTGTATATTTTTTATTTTTTTCAAATATTACCATAAAAGAATTACTTAGATTACAGCGGTATTAAGCAAAACATGATATACTAAAAGGGTAAATTAATTATTTTAAAAAAACAATTATTGAAAGTTAGCTATTCATATATCACTTAACGATTTTTCGGATATTTCTTAATAAATTACAGTAAGTATAGAACAATTTGCTTTATCTATAAAAAAATGAGGAAATTTGATATAATATCTTTTGATATACATATTTAAGGTTTAAGGAGATGAAAAAAGTTATGCGTAAAGTAATACTAACCGGCGACAGACCGACTGGAAAACTTCATGTCGGACACTATGTCGGTTCACTTAGAAGAAGAGTTGAATTGCAGAACTCGGGCGAATTTGACGATATCTTTATTATGATTGCTGACGCCCAGGCTCTTACAGATAACGCAGAGAATCCTGATAAAGTCAGAGAGAATGTGATTGAGGTTGCACTTGATTATCTTGCGGTTGGACTTGATCCCGCAAAAAGTACACTTTTTGTTCAATCTCAGATTCCTGAGCTTACAGAGCTCTCTTTTTACTACATGAATCTTGTGACTGTTTCCAGACTTCAAAGAAATCCTACAGTTAAGTCTGAAATCCAGATGAGAAATTTTGAGACAAGTATTCCTGTTGGATTTTTTACATATCCCATTAGTCAGGCTGCTGACATTACTGCATTTAAAGCAACTACGGTTCCTGTAGGTGAGGATCAGGAACCTATGATTGAGCAGTGCAGAGAAATTGTTCGTAAGTTTAATTCAGTATATGGTGAAGCATTAGTTGAGCCTAATATACTCCTTCCTGATAATGCTGCATGTTTACGTCTTCCGGGTACTGACGGAACTGCCAAAATGAGTAAATCACTTGGAAATTGCATTTACCTTTCCGAATCACCTGAGATGATAAAGAAGAAGGTAATGGGAATGTTTACAGATCCTAACCATTTAAGGGTTGAGGATCCCGGTGAAGTTGAGAATAATCCGGTATTTATCTATTTGGATGCATTTGCTAAGGATGAACATTTTGCTGAATTTGCACCGGATTATGCTAATCTTGATGAGATGAAGGCTCATTATAAGCGAGGCGGACTCGGCGATGTTAAGGTTAAGAAATTCCTGAATAATGTACTTCAGGCCGAGCTCGAGCCTATTAGAAAGCGCAGAGAGGAATTCCAGAAGGATATTCCTTATGTATATGATGTCATAAAGAAAGGCTCAGAGGTAGCAGAAAAAGTTGCCGCAGAGACCTTAAGTGATGTCAAAAAGGCTATGAGAATTGATTACTTCTCTGACGAGGAGCTTATAGCTATGCAATCTGCAAAATATCAGGTAACTGAAGATTAAACTGGAGGCACTACATGAAGAACATTCTATTTGTAGCATCGGAAGGTGTACCATTTATTAAAACCGGCGGATTGGCAGACGTTGTCGGATCCTTACCGAAAGACATTGATAAGAGATATTTTGATGTAAGGGTTATTCTTCCAAAATATACCTGTATGGCGCAGGAAATGAAGGATAAATTGGAATACGTTTCCAATTTTTATATGGATTTTCATTGGAAAAGTGAATATGTTGGCATTTTTCATGCTGAAGTTGATGGAGTACATTACTATTTTATCGATAATGAGTACTTCTTTGGTGGTATGGCACCATACGGCGGAGATGTTATATGGGAGATAGAGAAGTTTACATTTTTCAGTAAGGCTGCTCTTTCAATTCTTCCCGTAATAGGCTTCAGACCAGACATCATTCATTGTCATGACTGGCAGACCGGACTTATTCCTGTTTATCTTAAGGAAAGATTCCAGGGGAATGAGTTTTTCCGTGGAATTAAGTCGATAATGACTATTCACAATCTTAAGTTCCAGGGAAAATGGGATGCTAAGGATGTGCAGGATATAACAGGTCTTCCGGATTATTATTTTACACCGGATAAACTCGGATATTACAAGGATGCCAATCTCTTAAAGGGTGGTATTGTTTATGCTGATGCAATTACAACTGTAAGCAGTACATATGCTGATGAAATCAAAACCGAGTTTTACGGTGAAGGACTGGATGGATTATTAAGAGCCAGAAGCCATGACCTTAGAGGTATTGTAAACGGTATTGATTATACTGATTTCAATCCGGAAACAGATAAATTCCTTGAGCATCCGTTTAATGCAATTAATTTCCGTAAAGAAAAGTCAAAGAACAAGAGAGCTCTTCAGAGAGAATTAAACCTTCCTGAAGATGATAAGATAATGATGATTGGTATTATTTCAAGACTTACCGATCAGAAGGGCTTTGATCTTATTGCTTATGTTCTTGATGAGCTTTGCCAGGATGCAATACAGATTGTTGTTCTTGGTACGGGTGAAGAACAATACGAGAATATGTTCAGACATTTTGCATGGAAATATTCTGATAAAGTTTCTGCGAACATTTATTATTCAAATCCGTTATCACATAAGATTTATGCAGCATCAGATGCATTCCTTATGCCTTCTTTGTTTGAGCCTTGTGGCCTTTCACAGCTAATGGCATTAAGATACGGATCAATCCCGATTGTAAGACAGACGGGAGGACTTAAAGATACAGTTGAGCCATATAATCAGTATGAGAGCACAGGAACCGGTTTTGGATTCCTTAACTATAATGCTCATGAGATGATGAATACCGTTCGCGAGGCTGAGAGAGTATTTTATGATAATAAGCGCGAATGGAATAAGATGATAGATCGTGCAATGGCAGCAAACTTCTCATGGGAGGTTTCAGCAGCCAAATATCAGGAGATGTACGATTGGCTAAGACCATAAGAAAATGAGTAAGAAAAAAAGTATTTTAGTTCAAGGTGGTATACTAGCAACCGCCGGTATTATATCAAAAATAATAGGCCTCTTATATCAGGCTCCTTTTACCGGAATTGTAGGTGATGAAGGAAATGGATATTACAGCACGGCATATTATATTTATTCAATTGTACTACTGATTTCTTCATACAGCATTCCCTCTGCGATGAGTAAGATAATATCGCAGAGACTTGCTGTACATGAATACAGAAACGCACAGCGAATTTTTCACTGTGCGCTTATTTATGTTTGTATCGTAGGCGCAGTAGGAAGTTTGATTGCGTTTTTTGGTGCACCTTTGTTTGTTGACGGATATTCGATTCCGGTTTTACGTGTGTTTTCACCATTTATATTTATTTTCGGTCCTCTGGGTGTGCTTAGGGGGTATTTTCAGGCGCATAGAACAATGATACCTACAAGTATTTCTCAGCTTGTAGAACAGTTCCTGAATGCGTTTGTTTCTGTTGGAGGTGCATACTTACTGGTTAATCTTGCGCTCTCAAAAGGGAGTGATGAATCAACCAGAGCAATGTATGGCGCTATAGGAGGTGCACTCGGAACGGGATCCGGTGTTGTTATAGCACTTATTTTCATGCTGTTTGTTTATAATGCGAACAGGGATGCTGTAAAAAGAAAGGTTATTCATGATCATCATAAAGATCTTGGATACAGAGAAATATTCATACTTATTCTGATGATTGTGACGCCGTTTATTTTAAGTACATTTATATACAATTTATCGACAACACTTAATTCTACTCTGTTTTCCAAAATTATGACTTACAACAGAGGAATACCGCATAACGAGGTTGTTACCAGATTTGGTGTATTTTCAAGAAAGGCTATGAATATCACCAATTTCCCAATAGCAATAGCTTCAGCAGGAGCGGCTACCATAATGCCAAGTGTTTCAACCTATTATGCGCAGAAGAATTATGAAAGAACAGCTCAAATGGTTGAACGGGTTTACCGATTGATAAATATGATAGCAATTCCTTCAGCTGTGGGACTTTTTGCTTTATCGGAACCAATAATCATGCTGCTGTTTCCTCAAAAGTCTACCCTTCATGAGGCTGGGGTACTTATGCAGTTTTTGGCGATCACTGTTGTATTTTATTCCCTTTCAACAGTAAGTAATGCCATACTACAGGGAATAGGAAGAGTAAATGCGCCGGTAATAAATGCCGCTATAGCACTGGTGATTCAGACTATAGTTCTTACATTACTTTTGCTTTTTACAAATCTTGGCAACAAGGCACTGGCAATTGTAACTATTTTGTATTCACTACTCATGTGCATACTAAATGAATATTCTATTTCAAAAGCCTTGGATGTTAAACAGGATATCAAAAAAATGTATATTATTCCCTTTGCGGTTTCAGTGGTTATGGGAACCATGGCGTTTTTAGTGTATAGATTGTTTTCGATATTTGTCGGAAAAGTGCTTGAAAATGAATACTTCACAAATCTTATATGTGTTGCTGTTGCAATGTTTATTGCTGTTCTTATCTATGCAGTAGGAATGGTCAGGACAAAAGGTGTAACTGAAGAAGAATTGTTGCAATTTCCTAAAGGATATAAGCTTGTTGGCATATTGAAAAAAACGCATATTATTAAATAATAATAAATTTAACTTAATGTTGGACATTTGTTGGACAGATTTTGCTATTATTCTCTTGTAAGTTTAATTGTGAGGAGGAGATAGCTATGATTGAAGTTACCGGAGGAATACCTCTCGATGACGATTGTCTTGAGGATGTAATCGGGGGTAGTGCGAAAATAAAGAGATTCAACAAGGTTAAGAAAATCCAGTATATGGATGTAAACTGTCAGAAATGTCAGAAGAACATTAGAGTTGATATTCAGCAATCTAAGTGTGAATGTCCTCTTTGTGGTGGGATAAACTATTTTGCCGGATAATGTGTTCGTTTATGTGCTATAAAGCTTTTTGCTTTAGAAAGGAGTGGCATATGAGTGATGAAAATTTGAAAACAGAACTTAGTGATGAGGAACTTGATGAGGTCAACGGTGGTTCGGGATTTTTCTTTGCTAAAGACCAGGATATTGTGAAAAAAACGGTTTATACCGGTGAAGCTGTGGATGCAGGCACCTTAGAGCTCAAAGGAAAGAAACCTAAAGTAAGTAGACTTGGTAATTCAGTTACTTCCAAGTCTAAAGTGACGGTTGCTGATTCTATTGAAGCACCGTCCGATGGAGCATGGTTATAACCGGGGGCTTTCATGAATGATAATATTTTCAGGAAAAAGAGTATTGATAGGATTTCTTCACCTGAAGCATTAAATGATTATCTGCACGTAACTACACCTGCCATATGGGTTATCCTTATGGTGGTTGTGGTTATGCTTGCAGTTTTTTTTATTTGGGCTTCTATAGATGACATCGATACGATCATAAAAGGTGAAGCATATGCTACAGATGGAAGAGTTACGATGATAATCAGTGATGTCTCTAAAGATGCAATAAAACCCGGGCAGAATTTATGCATCGGTGATGAGAAATCTGTTATAGATTATGTTGATAAGGATTCTTATGGCAGAGTATCTGTTGGCTGCGATATGAAAATTCCTAATGGTGTGTATGAAGGTGAAATTTTAGTTGAAAGCATAAAACCGATTCATTTTCTTTTAAGTGACTAAAAACAGGAATGCAGGTATGAATAAAAAAGTAAAAAATCCTGTAAAGAACGGAGTTGCAAAGGTTCCGGTAATAATGCAGATGGAGGCTGTTGAGTGTGGGGCTGCAAGCCTTTGTATGATCATGGCTTTTTACAGTATGTGGGTTCCGCTTGAAAGAGTCAGGGTAGACTGCGGTGTTTCAAGAGATGGGTCCAATGCAAAATATATATTAAAGGCAGCCAGAAACTATGGCTTTGATGCTAAAGGTTACAGATTTGAAATTGATGAGATAAAGCGGGATGGCATTTTTCCGTGTATAATACATTGGAATTTAGATCATTTTGTTGTTCTTAAGGGATTTAAAAACGGATATGCTTATATAAACGATCCGGCTCGCGGCGATGTCAGAATAACAATGGAGGAATTTGATACTTCATTTACAGGCATTGTTCTTCAGATAGTTCCCGGAGAGGGCTTTGTTCCTACAGGTAATAAAAAGAGCATGGCAGAATATGCTTCAAAAAGACTAAAGGGAGCAAAAACAGCAATGGCACTTGTCGCTGTTACAGGAATTATTTCCTATATGATTGGCGTGATAAATCCTGTCATGACCAGAGTCTTTATGGACAGACTTCTGACAGGGATAAACAGGACCTGGCTTGGACCGTTTATATTTCTCATGGTAATACTTGCAACTTTACAGATTATTAGTGAACTGATAACAAGAATTTACTTTTTGAAGATAAGCGGCAAAATGGCATGTGTTGGTGCAACAACATATATGTGGAAGGTATTGAAGCTTCCTATTGAATTCTTCTCTCAGAGAATGGCAGGGGATATTATTATGAGAGAAGAAGTAAATGAAACGATAGCAGCTACTTTGGTGGATACGGTTGCACCTTTATTTTTACATTCCGTAATGATGATAGTATATCTTTTCGTTATGCTAAGGTATAGCTACCCGCTTACGATAATAGGTCTTTCTGCGATATTTATCAATTTGATTGTTGCGAGATATGTATCAGAGAAAAGAGTAAATCTTACAAGAGTAAGGATGCGAGACGAGGGGAAATTACTCTCTGCAACAATTTCTGGAATTGAAATGGCCGAGACTATAAAGTCCTCAGGCGCGGAAAATGGTTTCTTTCAAAAATGGACCGGATATCAGGCATCAGTTCTTGCTCAAAATGTAAAATACAGTGTGCTTGAAAGCTATCTTGGCGTAATCCCGCCTCTTTTAACATCACTTGCTAATTATGTTGTTTTGATACTGGGTGTTTTCTTTGCTATGAGAGGTCAATTTACAGTCGGTATGATTTTGGCTTTTCAAGGATTTCTTTCGTCATTTATGGAACCAGCAAATATGCTTATAAACTCAGGCCAGGCTATTTTTGAAATGAGAACTGACATGGAACGCATAAGTGATGTGATGGATTATCCGGAAGATGATATTTTTGATGAAAAATTTGGACTTGAATCAGAAGAAGGAGAGTTTTCTAAGCTGACAGGAAATGTTGAAATCAAAAATCTTTCATTTGGCTATTGTAAATTAAAGGATCCTCTTATTGAAGATTTTTCTTTGGAAATAAAGCCCGGAGAAAGAATTGCCATTGTGGGAAAAAGCGGATGCGGTAAATCAACCATGGCAGGGCTTATATCAGGTTTGTATAAGCCCTGGAGCGGAGAAATATTATTTGATGGTAAAAGAATAAATGAAATAAGCAAAGGTGTATTTAAGGGCTCAGTATCGGTTGCCAGTCAGGATGTTGAGCTTTTTGAAGATACTGTAGAAAACAATATTAAAATGTGGGATGAATCAATCGAGGATTTTGAAATGATTCTTGCAGCTAGGGATGCCGGGATTCATGAAAAGATAATTTCCAGACCTTCCGGCTACAGATCAAAACTATTAGAGGGTGGAAAAGATATGTCCGGCGGAGAGAGGCAGCGTATTGAGATTGCCAGAGTTCTTGCCAGAGATCCTTCGATTATTATACTTGACGAGGCTACAAGTGCACTTGATGCAAAAACCGAAAATGAAGTTGTCAATGCTATAAAAAACAGAGGAATTACATGTATTGTCATAGCGCACAGACTATCTACCATAAGGGATTGTGATGATATTCTTGTTATGGACAACGGTAAGGTAGTCGAGAGAGGAACTCATGATGAGCTTATTAAGCTCGATGGCTTTTATAAAAATCTTGTAACTGTTGAATGAGGAAATATGGGCTGGTTTGAAGATCAGATAAAAGAAAGAAATAAAAGAGACCAGGAAGCTTTTGAATACTCAATGGAAAAGCTGGTAAGAGCTGTCATTGGTCAAAGGGGAAGTATAGCTGATGATGACCGTCTTTATACTTCTGAAGTTATCAGGAATATTCTGACCTTTTTTGGCTGCAAAAATACTGATATTCCGTCAAATATTGATAATCTGGAAGAAGAACTTGAGTATTCGCTTCAACCGAATGGAATAATGAGAAGAAAGGTTGAGCTAACTAAAGGCTGGAGTTTTGATGGTACAGGTCTTATGCTTGGTTTTTTTGAAGAGGATAAGTCTGCTGTTTTACTGATTCCGAGAAACACGTCAGGATATTATTACAGAGACAGAGTAACGGGCAGGAAAATAAAAGTAAAAAAGCATGATGAAAAGCTCTTTTCTAAGGAAGCTTATGTATTTTATAAGCCACTTCCGCTGCGAAAGCTTGATATGTCAGATCTGATTTCTTTTATGACACATTGTATTACTCCGGGAGATGTTGTTTCAGCCACATTTGCGTCCTTTATGGTTGTCTTTTTGGGAATGCTTATCCCTCTGTTTGTCAGAATTCTTACGGGTCCGGTTCTTGATTCCGGTAATATGAGATTTTTGCTTAGCACAGCTCTTGTAATAGGAACAACTGTTATAACTACACAGCTTATCAATACAATAAAATCACTGCTGTTGTTCAGGGTTGAAACGAAAATGTCTGCTCAGGTTGAAGCCGCTGTTATGATGCGGATTATGTCACTTCCAGCATCTTTTTTCAGGGAGTTCAGTTCTGGCGAGCTTGCTAAAAGAGAACAGAGTATAGAACAGGTTTGTTCACTTCTCATAAGTAATGTTTTTTCAACAATACTTGCCGCTATAATGTCTCTTTTTTATATTTACCAGGTATTTATCATTACACCGGTATTATTTATGCCGGCTATTACGATTGTGTTATTAGTTTTCGTTATTGTTCTTTTTGCATCGTTGTTGCAAACGCATGTTAATAAAAAACTGATGAAAGCTTCTGCGGAAGGTATGGGAATTACATATGGCCTTATCAGCGGAATTCAAAAGATAAAGCTTGCAGGTGCGGAAAAAAGAGCTTTTGCCAAGTGGACGGAGCAGTTTGCACAGAAAGCGCAATGCTTATATAATCCTCCTTTCTTTTTAAAGATAAATAATTGTCTTGTTACAGCTGTTTTGCTTTTTGGAAATGTAGTTTTGTATGATCTTGCGGCAAGAAATCATGTCAGTCAGTCAGATTTCTATGCTTTTAATGTAGCATTTGGACAGGTGATGGCAGCATTTGTTGCTCTTGCAAATATAGCATCATCGATTGCACAGATAAGGCCTGCAATGGAAATGGCAGGACCTATACTAAACGCAGAACCTGAAGTTTACTCTGAAAATGAAGTTATAGAAAGGCTATCGGGAAGCATAGAACTTAATAATGTAAGCTTTAGATATGACAATTCGATGCCATACATAATAAATAATCTTTCACTTAAAATCAAAGCAGGAGAATACGTTGCCATAGTAGGTGAAACAGGATGCGGTAAGAGTACGCTTGTAAGACTTCTTCTTGGTTTTGAAAAACCGGAGAAAGGAGCAATTTATTATGACAAAAAGGCTATTAACAGTATTGACCTTAAATCTCTTAGAAAAAAGATAGGTGTTGTTTTACAAAACAGTTCACTCATTCAGGGCGATATTTTTTCAAACATTACAATATCCGCACCATCTCTTACTCTTGAAGAAGCGTGGGAAGCAGCGGAAATAGCAGGTATGGGCGATGCTATACGAAATATGCCAATGGGAATGCATACGATAATAAGTGAAGGGCATGGCGGAATTTCCGGCGGCCAGAAGCAGAGAATAATGATTGCCAGAGCAATTGCTCCAAAGCCAAAGATACTGATTTTTGATGAAGCTACAAGTGCTTTGGATAATATTACTCAGAAAAAAGTCTCTGATGCTCTTGATGGACTTAATTGTACCAGAATTGTAATTGCTCACAGATTAAGTACCATTAAAAATTGTGACAGGATACTTCTTTTGAAAGATGGAAAAATTGCAGAAGAGGGGAGCTTTGAGGAGCTTGTAGAAAAAAAAGGATATTTTGCTGAACTTGTAAAAAGGCAGTTGGCTTAGGTTTTAAGGGGGAGTTTCATGGCAGAGTATAAGTCCTATAATGATAGGTTTAAAATAAGTGTCTTTTGGGAAATAATTATCTATTTTCTTTTGGGAACACTCATAATAGGCGCTGTATCATATATATCCATTACTAATATGTCCTCGCATACTGTTCTTGAGCAGAGAGAAAAAATGGCTACAAACATCTTTGATGACATAGATGCTTATCTTGACGAGTACGATAATATGGACCTTGTATTTGATTATTGGATAAAAAACAGCCAAATTATGGATGTTGAATACGAATCCGATGAAGCAACAAATGATAAGATTCGTACTTTTTTTGATAGAAACAGCGGATTTTCACTCTTGGATGCAACAAGAGATGATATTGAAAATTTACCGGAAGAAGACAGAAAACTACTTACAGAGATCGTTTTTAACAGAATATTGCTACGTATAAATCAGATAAAAACTTCCTATAAAGTTGATTATGTTTATATCATGGCTGCTGATGAAAATTTGAAAAAAGGAATCTTTCTTGTCAGCGGTAATGACGGGAAAATGACAAGAAGCAGTAATTTTGGAGATGCATATACTCTGGGAACAACTGTAAGCTTGTCTGACGAACAGGTAAGAACATTAACAGATTCATTAAAAAACACTTATAGTCTGGCAGGTTCTGAAGGGTATGTAGATACTTATAAGACATATATGAATATTCCGGGATATCATATTTTTTTGGGAATAGCTTATCAGACATCAGATGTTAAAGTGGAAATAAAAGAAGAAACCTCAAAAAGTACTTTCAGAGTAGTTCTTTTTCAGCTGATTTTTGCTGTTATTTCTCTTGCGCTCATTCAGAGAAATGTTTTAAGACCTCTTGAAAAAGTACAAAAGAGCATTGAATCTTATGATAAGAAAAAGGATAGCGCAGAAGTTGTTGATAAGCTATCTAATATTCATCTTGGCAATGAAATAGGTAAACTTGCAGACAGCTTTTCTAAAATGGTACTGACGGTGGATCAAGTATATCGATGAGGTTCAGAAAATAACTGCTGAAAAGGAAAGAATAAGCGTAGAGCTTAATGTTGCCACTAAGATTCAGGAGGATATGCTTCCACGCAAATTTCCGCCTTTCCCGGACAGAACGGAATTTGATATTTTTGCAACCATGAATCCCGCAAAAGAAGTGGGTGGAGATTTTTATGACTTTTTCTTTATAGATAAAGATCATCTTGCACTCGTAATTGCCGATGTTTCAGGTAAAGGAGTGCCGGCTGCCCTTTTTATGGTAATTGCCAAAACACTTATAAAGACCAGGACTTTAGCCGGAGATACTCCTTCAGAGATTCTTCATGATGTTAATAATCAGCTTTGTGAAGGGAATGAAGAAGAATTCTTTGTAACGGTATGGCTTTCTGTTATTGATGTTACAACAGGTAAAGGCATAGCAGCAAATGCAGGGCACGAGCACCCGATACTAAGACATAAAGGAGAAGATTATACTCCGGCAATTTATAAACATAATGTTCCTCTTGGAATGATGAGTGATTTGAAATTTGATGAGCATAATTTCGAACTTTTGCCCGGCGATAGTTTATTCGTTTATACTGACGGTGTAACGGAAGCTGAAAATAAAGAACATGAACTGTTTGGAATGGAAAGGACTGTTATGGCTCTTAACAAAAATAAGAGTGATAATCCTGAAGAGATAATCGGGACTGTAAAAGATGAAATCAAATCATTTGTTAATGATGCAGATCAGTTTGATGATATTACCATGATATCTTTCTTCTATAAGGGCTGATAAATAATATGTTGGACATTTGTTGGACAAGATTTATTACAATATCTTCATAGAATGTTTTTTACATTCTTTATGAGGGGGTTTTAATGAATAGTGTATTTGGAAAAATATTTCATTTATTTGATAACTGCAAATCTGCAGATTTGCCTCGGGTAAATTCGCTTCTTTATCCTGATGATGATAGCGAGGAAATTATTTCCAATGATATTGGTGAAAAAATAGAAATTGTTGAAAATAATATTGCACTTCTCAGCAGGCAGGTAATGAAGAATTCATATGTAAAAGCAATCGAAAACAGTATCAGAGATATTGAAGAAGATGTGGATTTTATTGATAATTCCCATGAGTTTGCAGTTAAGACCGATGAATTAAAAAGAAGACTTCTTATTGGTAAGGAAAATCAAAATAAGCTAAGAAAAAGAGTTATGAGTACTGGGGAGTAAATTTGTACCAAACGGGGAACTATTGTTATGACTATTGAAATACAGAGTCTTTTGGCTTTAAATGCTACATTGATACTGCAGATTTTGGGGTTATCTGCAGTTGTATTGGCAGATAAATATATCAGAAAAAAGGACAGAATGATATTGCTTGAGAATATCATTCTGATTTTTTCTGTTATTATAGTAACTCAGATTGAGAGTTTCTCTCAGCATGATAAATCATTATATTTTTTACGGCTTGTAACAAGTATTTTCTGTTATGTTATAAGGCCTGTTATAATTGTCCTGTTTATACGTCTTCTAAGCGACAATAAGAGGCCCTGGATACTTGTGGTCTTGAATACGATTATCTACTTTTCTGCATTTTTTTCCGGAATTGCTTTCAAAATTACAAAAGATAATCTTTTTATAAGAGGCCCCTTGGGTTATTCATGTCACATTATTTGTGGTATATTACTGATATGGCATATTTATTTGACTTTAAAAAAATATAGAAGCGAGAAAAGAAGACTAAATTATATTCCTATAACAGTAACGCTGATTATTATTTTAGGGGCTATTGCTGACAGTGTATCAAATTTTGATGCACGTATATCTTTTTTAACTGTTTCCGTGGTAACAGGTTCGCTATTTTATTACATATGGCTGCACCTGAGATTTGTTAGAGAACATGAAAAAGCTATTGAAAATGAGAGACGCATAGAAATAATGATGTCACAGATTCAGCCTCATTTCATGTTTAATACACTTTCTACAATTCAGGCACTGTGCCTTACGGATCCTAAAAAAGCATTTTCAACGGCAGAAAAATTTGGAACCTATTTAAGAAACAATATCGGCTCACTCGATAAAAATGAACTTGTACCTTTTGATAAGGAATTTGAACATACCAGAGTATATATCGAGATAGAGACCATAAGATTTCCGAATATCAAGGTTGATTATGATATTGAGGAGGAAGATTTTGAGCTTCCCGCACTTACTCTGCAGCCTATTGTTGAAAATGCAATAAGGCATGGAGTGAGGATCAGAAAGAACGGTAGTATCTGGATAACGGTTAAAAGAGAGAATAATTTCAACTTGATCTGTGTGCAGGATAATGGAAAAGGATTTGACCTGGAAGCTTATGAAAAAAGTGACGAGATGCACTATGGACTTAAGACCATTCGTGACAGAGTTGAAAATCTATGTAATGGTGAGCTGATTATTGAGAGTGAAATAGACAAGGGAACAACTGTTACGATTAAAGTGCCGGTAAGGGGAGAGTATAAGTGAAAGCAATATGTGTTGATGATGAAAATCTTATTTTGGATTTGACGGTATCACTTTTAGAGGATTTTGGTTTATTTGAAGATGTAAAAGGGTTCACATCCGGACAGGAAGCCACTGAATATATTGAAAAAGAAAATGTGGGGGTGGCACTTCTTGATATCGATATGCCTGAGATGGACGGAATGACTCTGGCAGGTATTATTAAGGATAAAAGCCCGAATACTTCAATCATCTTTTTGACGGGTTATTCTGAATATGCCGTGGAAGCTTTTTCTATTCATGCTGATGGATATCTTCTTAAGCCTATTGCGAAGGATAAACTATATCAGGAAATTCGTTATGTGCTTGATAACAAGGATGAGAGTTCGGAATATCTTGTAACAGCTAAAACCTTTGGTAATTTCGATCTTTTCGTAAAAGGTGAAAGCGTAGTGTTTAAGCGATCAAAGTCAAAGGAACTTCTTGCTTATCTCATTGATAACAGAGGTGGTACTGTGACAAGAGCTGAAGCCTTTGCAGCGCTCTGGGAAGATGGAATGTATGACAGAGCTATGCAAAAGCAGATGGATGTTATAGTCAGAAGCCTTAAGGATACACTTAAGGATTATGGTATCAGCGAGATTTTAGAGGTGAAGAGCGGAGCAATGCGTATTTGCCCTGAGCTTATAGATTGTGATATGTATCATTATCTTGACGGTGATGAAGACGCAGTCAAATCATTTCGTGGTGTTTATATGAATTCGTATTATTGGGCAAGCCTTACAGAAGCTTCATTGCTTGATGATGATTTTTGATCACACTGTGGTTGAAAAAAAACTTTTAAAAGAGTAATAATGTTTTTATGAATGAGTCAGACTTAACTTTTTTAATGAATATTTCAGGGATTTCAGTTGCTGATGGCTTGAATTTTTGCGGTAGCAAGAAAGCTTTTCTGAAATTTCTCAATACGTTTTACAACAGTATTGAAAATAAAGCAGCAGAGATTGAAGATGCTTATAATGATGGGAACCTTGGTTTTTACACGACCAAGGTTCACTCTTTGAAAAGTACTGCAAGAATAATAGGTGCTTTTGAACTGTCAGAAATGGCGCTTATGTTGGAAGAGGCCGGAAGATCCGGAGATGTAAAATGTATTGAGGACAATACCGCAAGGCTGCTTGAGTTGTATAAGAGTTATAGGGACAGACTTTCCGTACTTGATAAGATAAACGAAGATGATGACTGCGCCCAAAAAGAGATATCACCTGAATATCTTGAAGATGCGTATAACGCACTTAAGGAAATAATTCCTTCAATGGATTATGATGCAGCAGAGATGGTACTTGATGAGCTTAAGGCCTATAAATTACCTGCAGATGATAAAGAAAAGATTAAACGGCTTAGCATGCTTTTAAAAAAACTTAAATGGGATGAAATGGAAAATATCCTGAAGAATCATTAATTATTTTGAGTCCGCTTTATCAACACGGTCTGTGTAGATTCCGCTTATACCCTTTTGAAGGTAATTTTCCATTTCTTTATCATCATTGATGGTATGGATGAAGAGAGGTAACCCGGTCTCTTTCATTGTTTTCATAAATTCCTCATCATTAGTCAGACTATCATGAAAAGTAAATCCCAGGATTGGCATTTTACCGGCACTTAAGAGTGCTTTTTTTGTTCGCTCAAAATCTTCGGTTTCATATAGGGTATATATGATGTAGGGAAAACCAACTTTTCTTACTTTTTCGAATTCTTTGGCGTGGTAAATCTGAACCACAAATCTTTCCTTAAGGTCAGGATAATCAGCGGCTATTTTTTTATAAGTATCAATATCGGTTTCTTTTGTATCTGTTACAAGTATAAGATCTTCATGCTGCCGCATGAACTTTGCAATATCGTCAAAGGTAAGGACAGAAAATTTATCCTGAACCTTACATTTCAGAAAATCAGAGTAGTTTGGGGCTTCGCCAGGAGTCAGCTGCTTTCCTTCAAGATAAAGATCTCCCCATGCATGACCGCAAACAAGTACATGGTCGCTTGTGTAATGAAAATCCGCTTCAATAATTCTGTTTCCTTTGGCGTAGCTGTTTTCAAGTGCTTCTCTGGAATTCGTATAATCGTATTCATTTCCTTCTGAATCGGATATTATCCCGCAGGCATGAATGATATACTTTGTCTCTGAAAAAAAATCCCGCATAGCTTCAATTTTGCTAAGATCATTGGAATTAGTACAGCCTATAAGAAAAATAAATAAAGAAATCATTATGAGGTAAAAATATTTTTGTGCTTTCATTATGAGGTTTATCCTTTGGTTTTGCTATTTAAACTTCTTATGTGCTAAAATAACTTGGTTTGAAACAAAAATAATTATAACATTTATGGAGTAGGCGTGAAAAAGAGAAATATAATAAAAAACATAATTGCTACCATTATTGTAGGAGTGGCTTTTCTGCTTTTCTTTACGGCATGGTGGTTCTTCCATACATGGAATACCATGACAGTTAACGAACTTGTATTTAATGTAAAAATGTCGCTATCCGGAGCTTCACATGCAATGATCAAACTTTTTGTTATGAAAGCATTTCTACCTGCATGTATTGCATCAGCGCTCATTTTTGCATTCCTTATCTTTGTTAAGAAAGAGGATTTAGGAGGAAAAAGAAATCTTATAGTGGCAATTACAGGAGCTGCAGCCTTTTTTGCAGCTGTTATATATACCTGGATTCAGCTGGATATGACGTCATATATTGATCAGCAGATACATGCTTCAACTTTTATTAAAGATAACTATGTAGATCCCGGCAGCGTAAAAATCGAATTTCCAGAAAAGAAGAGAAATCTGATCTATATTTATCTTGAATCTATGGAAGTTACAGATGCTGACAAAACGCATGGTGGCGGATTTGAAGAGAGCAGAATACCGGAGCTTACCAATTTGGCTCTTGAAAACGAATTTTTTGGAGACGGCACCGGCAAATTAAATGGCGGATTTTCAATGCCGGGAACCGATTGGACCATGGGCGCGATTTTTGCACAGTCCACGGGTCTTCCGCTTCAAATCAGTATAGAAGCAAACAGTATGTCTGAACAGGAAACATTTTTTCCTACTGTAAAAGGACTTGGAGATATTCTTAAGGATGAAGGTTATCATCAGGAATACCTTTGCGGATCCAATGCTACATTTGGAGGTCGTGAACTTTTCTTTAAGGTACATGGAGACTTTGACATAATTGATTATCCTTATGCCAAGGAGCAACAATGGATTCCACAGGACTATGGTGTCTGGTGGGGCTTTGAAGATGAAAAGCTTTTTGAATATGCAAAGAACAGACTTACTGCGCTATCAAAGAACGATGAACCGTTCAATATGACGCTTCTTACCGTTGATACACATTTTGAGGATGGTTATGTATGCAGACTCTGTGAAGATAAATTTTCTGATCAGTATTCAAATGTGTTTGCGTGCTCAAGCCGTCAGACTGCTGATTTTGTAAAATGGGTACAGGAACAGGACTTTTATGACAATACGACGATAGTTCTTGTGGGAGATCATCCCACTATGGATGCCGATTATTGCGATGAGGTACCAAGTGATTATGTAAGAACTGTATATACGTGCTTCATAAATGCGGATGCTTCCGTAAAAAACAAAGTTAAGAGAAGTTATACAACTCTTGATATGTTTCCGACTACAATTGCTTCACTTGGTGCTGAGATTGAAGGAAACAGACTGGCACTTGGAGCGAATTTGTTTTCAGAGGAAGAAACTCTTCTTGAAAAATATGGGATGGAATACGAAAAAAGTGAACTCGACAGAAAGTCTCACTTTATGAATGAGCTTGCCGGAATTAGTGAAGAATCAATTGCAAGCCAGAATTACAGTGATCCTACCTGTGATGTGGACATATCATATGACGATAACGGTAATGTGAATATAACGGTCAGCAATATTGAAAATAATATTGAACAGATTGAAAATGTTGAATTGGAAGTTGAGCCTGAAGGCGATTATGACAGACTTATCAGTATGGAAATGACAAAAAATACTGATGGAAGTTATGTGAGCATTTTACCTGCAGAAACTATAGATGAGAGTGATACGGACTTTAGAATATATATGAACGGTTCGCTCGGTTCACGAATATCTTTATTTTCACAGCACGGGGATATGAATCTTAAGCAGACCGATATAGGCGAGTATTTAAAAGCCTTGAAGAGCTATGCTGAATCAAGTGATTATACTGTTTTCATAACGACAAGAAAGAGCGGAGCCATGAGACTTACAGGTGACGATATAACACTCCTGCATGATCTCGGAATAGAGGATGATATCAATAAGGGTGAGGATATAACCATTACTGCAGCTATTAATTCCGATACTAAGGATGTTATTGTGTCTAAGAAAAATGCTGAAATTGAAGGTAAAGTATCCGATAATCTCTCTTATCATCTAAAAGGAAGCTGGGATAGCTTTGATGACAGGGACTTTCTTATGGAAATTAACGGAAACAACATTATGATGGAACGAAAAGGTCTTCATTTTGCTGTCGTTAAAAATTCAAACGGAAGAGTTGTGGATTATGTGAATTTCGATCTGCTTGATAAGGAATGCAGAAGATACTGATTACAAAAGCTATATGAAAAGCAAATGAGGTTTAGAAATGGCATTTGATGGCATTACAGTTGCAAATATTGTTAGAGACTTAAAAAGTGAATTACTTGGTGGCAGAATATATAAGATAGCACAGACTGAAAAAGATGAGCTACTTATCACAGTCAGAAGAGCTGTTGAAAACGGCGGGGGACAGAGAAGACTTTTTATGTCCTCGGATGCGTCATTGCCTTTGGTATATATGACTGATGAGAACAAGCAAAGTCCTATGACAGCGCCAAATTTTTGTATGCTGCTAAGAAAACATATACAAAATGGCAAGATCATAGCAGTGGAACAGCCGGGGCTTGAAAGAATTATCAGGATTGATGTTGAACATCTGGATGAAATGGGGGATCTTCGTCATAAAACGCTGCTCATTGAGTTAATGGGAAAATACAGCAATATTATTTTTGTTGATGAGGATAATAAAATTATAGATTCTATAAAGCATATACCTTCATCTGTAAGCTCAGTCAGAGAGGTGCTTCCCGGAAGAGACTATTTTGTCCCCAAAACTCAGGATAAGCTTGATCCGCTTTTGACAACAAAGGATGACTTTATGAGTATCATTCCTTCTAAAGGTCAGGCCATATTTAAGGCTCTTTACGGAACCTTTACAGGACTTTCACCCGTAATATCTCATGAAATATGCTATAGGGCGGGAGTGGATTCAGATAAATCTGCCATAGCACTGGAAAATTCTGAGCTTAATGATTTATGGACATCATTTGATCAAATGATGAATATTGTTAAAGAGAAGAAGTTTACGCCGGAACTTATTTATATAAATGGAAAGCCTAAGGAGTATGCAGCTGTTTCTCTTTCAATGTATCATGGTGGTGATTCCGAATATAAGGAATATGATGAGATATCATCACTACTTCTGGACTTTTATGCAGAAAAAAATACTGTAACCAGGATAAGACAAAAATCCTCAGATTTAAGAAAACTGGTAGCTACGGCGCTTGAGAGAAATATCAGGACACTGGATCTTCAGAATAATCAGCTTAAGGATACTGAAAAGAAAGATAAATATCGCATTTACGGAGAACTCCTTACTGTTTATGGGTACAGTGCGGAACCTGAGGCAAAATCCATAACAGTTAATGATTATAATTCAGGAAATGATGTAACCATCCCTCTTGATCCTACACTTTCTATTTCTCAAAATGCCAAAAAGTATTTCGACAGATATACAAAATTGAAAAGGACTGCAGAAGCGCTTGAAACTCAGATGAAGGAAGTGTCTCAGACTGTTTCACATCTTGAGTCTATAGCTGCGTCTTTAGATATTGCAAGGCAGGAGGATGATCTTACTGACATAAGGCGTGAGCTTATAGAAGGAGGATACATTAAGGGAAGCGCGGCTGAAAGACTAAACGGAAAAGGAAAGAACGGAAAAAATCCCGGATCCGTAAAGTCGAAGAGTAAACCTTTTCACTATGTAAGCAGCGATGGTTTTAATATTTATGTTGGTAAGAACAACTATCAGAATGATGAATTAACTTTCAAGATGGCTAATGGTGGGGACTGGTGGTTTCATGCAAAAGGAATTCCCGGTTCACATGTAGTGCTTATTACTGAAGGTAAAGAAGTTCCTGACAGAGCCTTTGAAGAGGCAGCTTCCCTCGCTGCTTATTATTCAAAAGGAAAAGAACAGCAGAAGGTTGAAATAGATTATCTTAAACGAAAAGATGTTAAAAAACCAAGTGGTGCAAAGCCGGGCTTTGTTGTGTACTACACAAATTATTCAATGGTTATAGGAACTGACATTTCATCATTAAAAGAAATTGAGTGATTATAAGGCTCTTTTTAACTGGTGAAAAATAAAATTACTATTAAAAAAGTACGAAATATCGATTGTTTACTGATTGATTGCCGATTTTTATTGTATAATTAATTCTGTTGGTTTTTCTTTCAATTTGGAGGGGATATGAAAGTAAAAAACAGTAATAATTTGATTAAAATCGCAATCATCAGCGGAATAATCGTTGCATTTATATTGGTTTTCGGGACTATATTTAACGGACGAAGTGCAAGCTCGGATACAGAAGCAGCTGTAAGAAATGTCAGTCTGCTCTATCTTGATGAACTTGCGGCAAGAAGAGAACAGGTTGTAACTGCAACACTAAATACATATATAAGTAATCTAAAGGTTGCTACCGGTCTGATCGGGAAAAGTGACCTTGAAAGTGTTGAGGCCCTTCAGGATTATCAGATAAGAATGAAACAGCTTTACAATCTGGAAAAATTTGCATTTGTTGATGAAAACGGTCTTATATACACATCAAAGGGAACAAGAACAGATATAGACCAATATGATTTCGATTATCAGACTCTTTCCGGGCCTGAGATTTCAATAAAAACGTCAAAAAAAGAAGATATGAAGCTAATAGTGGCCATACCGGTCGACAGGCTTCCATTTGAAAATCATACTTTGCTTGCATGCTTCATGGAAATGGACATGAGTATATTTCTGGAAGGGTTGTCGCTTGGAGGATCAAATAACAGTACCACCTTCTGCAATATATATACGACAGACGGAACGTCTCTTACCAATATTGTTTTAGGAGGGCTTGCAAGTGAGAGCAATCTTATCCATGCACTTAAGAATGCAGAATTTGAAAAAGGATACAGTGTTGAAAAAATAAGTAATGATTTTACTGACAGAAACAGAGGCGTTGTATCTTTTACCTATAATGGTATAAAGGAGACACTTACATATATTCCTGTTCACAAAACTGATTGGATACTGACATATCTTATACGAGAAAGTGTTATAAGTGAGCAGATAAAAACCATTTCAAATGGTATAGTTTTTCGCAGTCTTTTTATGTCAGGCTTGATTGCTATTGTATTAACGACTGTATTTATTATTTTTGTTATTCAGATCAGAAAGAACGACAAACTGATGCTTGAAAAAGAAACCTCTGAAGTTCTTCAACAGGAATTGGAAGAACGTATAAGTCTTCAGGATGAACTGCTCGAACAGGAGGAGAAGCGTAAACAGCAGGATAAGATGATTACGGCTCTGGCTTCGGACTATAGGAGTGTGTACTATATCGATCTTGATAAGGACGACGGGGTTTGCTATAGAAGTGACTCTAATTATTATAATGATGTTAAGGAAGGAGAACACTTTAAATACTCAACAGCCTTTAAGGAATATGCTTCAAATTATGTCGGTAAGGATTATCTTGAAGGTTTTCTGGATTTTATAAAACCTGAAAACATAAAGAAGAATCTGGAGGATGAAGCGATTATAGCCTACAGATATCTTGTAATAAAAGATGGTAAAGAAAGCTATGAAATGCTTCGTATGGCAGGTGTAACGCAATCGGATGAAAATGATGAAGGTGACATACATGCTGTCGGTGTAGGATTTACTGATATTGATCTCGAAATGCGTGATAACATGTCAAAGAACCAGGCACTTAGTGATGCATTAAAGGCTGCTGAAGAAGCAAGTAAAGCTAAGACAGTATTTTTATCAAATATGAGCCATGAGATAAGAACTCCGATGAATGCGATAATCGGACTGGATACTCTTGCTCTTCACGAACCGAATCTTACCGAGCAGGCAAAGGATTATCTTGAAAAAATCGGTTCTTCAGCTCAGCATCTGCTCAGTCTTATAAATGATATTCTCGACATGTCAAGGATAGAAAGCGGCCGAATGGTGATCAAGAATGAAGAGTTTTCTTTTTCACAACTTATTGAACAGATCAATATTATTTTCAGCAGTCAGTGTCAGGATAAGGGACTTGATTATAATTGCAATATAAAGGGAGAGCTTAGTGATTATTATATAGGTGATAGCATCAAGCTAAGACAGGTCCTTGTAAATATTCTCGGCAATGCGGTTAAATTCACAAATACAGGTGGCAAAGTTGATTTTTCTATTGAGAAAATAGCCGGGGTTGATGGAAAGTCCTCGATACAATTTAAAATAAGTGATACAGGCATTGGTATGAGCCAGGAGTTTTTACCTAAACTTTTCGATACCTTTAGTCAGGAAAACAGCGGCACATCAAATCAATATGGAAGCTCCGGTCTGGGAATGGCTATATCAAAGAGCATTATCGAAATGATGAATGGTAAGATAAGTGTTGAAAGTAAGAAAGGAGTAGGAACAACTTTTACTGTTACGGTTACTGTTATTGATTCTGACAGGGAAAATGATACTTACGACAATGAAATCGAAATTCGTCCACAGGACATGAATGTTCTTATAATAGATGATGATCAGGTCGCTTTGGATCATGCACGACTTATTCTTGGGCAGGCGGGAATCAATACGGAGATTGCTCTTTCAGGTAAAGCAGCCATTGAAATGATTAAACTTCACCATGCCAGAAGAGAACCGTATAATCTGATAATTGTGGATTGGAAGATGCCTGAAATGGATGGCATAGAGACAACAAGGCAAATACGGGAAATTATTGGAGACGAATCTGCTATTATAATCCTTACAGCATATAATTGGGATGAGGTATTAAATGAAGCACTTGAAGCAGGCGTTGACAGTTTTATAGCAAAGCCTTTGCTTGCGGGACATTTGATTGAAGAAATCAGGAATGCATTTAAGAGAAAGAACGTCTTAAAGGTAAAAGAAGTAAAAAAAGCAGATCTTGAAGGTAAAAGAATTCTGATAGCAGAAGATATGGCCGTAAATTCTCAAATTCTTATGAAGGTTCTTGCTTTAAGAAAAATTGAATCTGAGCTGGCAGTAAACGGAAAAATTGCTCTTGATATGTTTAAAGAAAGTAAGGAGGGCTACTATGATGCAATTTTGATGGATATGAGAATGCCTGAAATGGATGGACTAACAGCAACAATGAATATAAGAAAAATTGAAAGAGCGGATGCTAAAACAATACCGATAGTTGCGCTTACCGCAAATGCTTTTGATGAAGATGTTCAAAAGAGTCTTCAGGCCGGTTTGAATGCACATTTAAGTAAACCGGTTCAGCCGGAAGTTCTTTTTGAGACATTGGAAAATCTGATACAGGAATAACTTTTTTGTGATAGAATAAACTATATGGTTATTTATAATAATAAACGCTGCATTTTGCAGCTAGAATGTGAGGAATTATGGTCTGCAGTATGACGGGTTATGGCAGATGTGAAACTGCCGATGAGAAACATAAGTTTACGGTTGAAATGAAATCCGTTAATAACCGCTATCTTGATATAAATATCAAGATGCCAAAAAAGTTCAATGCTCTTGAATCCAAAATAAGAAATGAACTTAAGAATTACGTAAAAAGAGGAAAAGTCGATGTTTTTATAACATATGAAGATTTTTCCGAGACTGATACGAGGGTTAGATACAATAAAGAGATAGCTGCCGAGTATCTTTCTTATTTAAAACAGATGTCTGCAGATTTTGGAATTGATAATGATATCCGTGTTTCTGCTCTTTCAAAATATCCGGATGTATTCAGTATGGAAGATGCAGAACTGGATGAGGATGAGATGTGGGGCACTCTGAAAAAGGCAATAGACAAAGCGGGTGAGGAATTTGCTGCTGCCAGACAGAAAGAAGGAGAATTCCTGCATAAGGACCTGGATGAAAAGCTTGCCGGAATGCTTGAAAGTGTAGACTTTATCGCTGAAAGATCGCCGGTTATTATCGAAGAATACAGAAACAGACTTCGTGATAAGGTAAAAGAGCTTCTCGAGGATAAATCTGTTGATGAAAACAGACTTATTATGGAGGTTACTCTTTATGCTGATAAAGTTTGTGTAGATGAAGAGCTTGTAAGACTGAGAAGTCATATTAAAGCTATGAGGGATGCTCTAAATAAGGGCGATGATAAGGAAGGAATTGGTAGAAAACTTGACTTCCTTGCACAGGAGATGAACAGAGAATCTAATACTATCTTGTCAAAATCTACGGATCTTGAGATATCGGATAAGGGTATAAGTCTGAAGACCGATGTTGAGAAGGTTCGTGAGCAGATTCAAAATATAGAGTAAGACAGGAAGAGATTATTATATGAATAACAAAGGAATAATAGTTGTAGTTTCAGGCTTTTCCGGTGCAGGAAAAGGAACAATAATGAAGGAGCTGATCAAAAGATACGATAATTATGAATTATCAATTTCAGCTACAACAAGAAATCCCAGACCCGGAGAAGAAAACGGCAGAGAATACTTTTTTGTAAGCAAGGAAGAATTTGAAAAGCTTATAGAAGAGGACGGCCTTATCGAGCATGCTAATTATGTGGGGAATTATTACGGTACTCCCAAAAAATTTGTTCAGGAAAAGCTTGACAACGGCAAAGATGTAATCCTTGAAATTGAGATACAGGGTGCACTTCAGATTAAGAAAAAATATCCTCAGGCACTTCTGCTGTTTGTAATGCCACCATCTGTGGAAGAACTTGAAAAAAGACTCCGTGGAAGAGGGACTGAAACGGAGGATGTTATTCACGGAAGACTTCTTCGTGCAAAAGAAGAGGGACAGGGTATTGACGAGTATGATAATATAGTAATCAATGACAACCTTGATACTTGTGTTAAAGAAATGCATGAGATAATTCAAGCTGCTCATTATACTCCTGATAGAAATAAAGAATTTATTCAGGGAATTCAGAAGCAGCTGTCAGAACTTAAATAATTTTTTTTAAATGGAGGAATAACATGATACATCCATCATATGTTGATCTTATGAAGGTAGTTAATAAGGACGTAGAGGAAGGTAATGAGCCTATTATCAGCTCAAGATATTCCATCGTTATGGCAACAGCTAAGAGAGCAAGACAGCTTATAGCCGGCGACGAGCCAATGGTAAGAGTTAAAGATAAGGAAAAGTTTCTTTCTATAGCTGTAGACGAACTCAATGAAGATAAACTTAGAATTCTTTCAGATGAAGAGAAGGAATCTCTCATTGAAACAGATTCAGAAATGAATATTGAGGAATAATTATTTCGGTATAATATATGAAAATTTTGTTTGTATCTCTTGGCTGTGACAAAAATCGTGTCGATTCTGAGGTTATGCTCGGCATGCTGTCACAGCGGGGGCATGAATTTACAGATGATGAGGAAATAGCAGAAGCAGCAGTGGTTAACACATGCTGCTTTATTGGTGATGCAAAAGAAGAAAGCATTAATACTATAATTGAACTTGGGGAATATAGAAAAAGCGGGAAATACAAAGCACTTATTGTTACCGGATGTCTTGCTGAGCGTTACAGAGAGGAAGTTTTAAAAGAAATACCCGAGGTGGACAGGATTATAGGAACTGCTTCTGTTGAGCATATTGTAGAAGCTTTGGACTCGGTTCTTTCAGAAAAAACTGATAATGTAGCGGCAGATTCTTTAAGCAGTAAGACAGATAACGCTTCTAAATCTAAAGAAAAGGCGTACCTCGATACTCTGGATAAAAAGCCTGTTGGCAACAGGAAACGTATACAGACCACCGGAGGACAGTTCAATTATTTAAAAATCGCTGAAGGCTGCAATAAAAACTGTACCTATTGTGTAATTCCAAAGGTAAGAGGTCGTTACAGAAGCGTCCCAATGGAAGAGCTGATTTTGGAAGCGACATCGCTTGTTAACATGGGGGTAACGGAGCTTATACTGGTTGCACAGGAAACAACCTTGTACGGTACTGATCTATATGGTGAAAAAAAACTGCCGGAGCTATTGCATAAACTGGCTCAGATAGAAGACCTTCAATGGATCAGAATCATGTACTGTTATCCTGAGGAGATAACGGATGAGCTTATTGATACTATAAAAAATGAGCCAAAGGTTTGCAATTATCTGGATATACCGATTCAAAGCGGTTCTGATAATGTTCTAAAAATGATGGGAAGACGGACTAACAGGGCTGAGATTACTGAGAGAATAAAGTATATCAGACAGGAAATTCCGGATATTTGCCTGCGAACTACTCTTATAGCAGGATTTCCCGGAGAAACAGATGAGGACCATGCACAAACAGTTTCTTTTGTTAAGGAAATGAAGTTTGACAGACTGGGGTGCTTTACCTACTCTCAGGAAGAGGATACAGTGGCCGGTGAGATGGATTGTCAGATTCCCGAAGAGGTGAAGATAAGCAGAAGAGATGATATAATGGAATTGCAACAGGAAATAGCGTTTGATGCTGCAAGGGGACGAATCGGAAATATAGTCAGTGCTGTAATAGAAGGAAAAATTACAGATGATGAAGATGAAGATTATGACGGCGCAACATATGTTGCAAGAACGTACATGGATGCACCTGATGTAGATGGATATTTGTTTATTATGAATGTTCCATATGATCTTATGAGCGGCCGTTTTGTAAGTGTACGTATTACCGGATCAAATGATTATGACCTAATTGGGGAATTAGTGGAGGGGAATGAAGATGAAAATGAATTTACCAAATAAACTTACTGTTTTTAGAGTTATTTTAATTCCGTTTTTTGTACTTTTTTTATTAGCAAATATATTCGGAGAAGCTGATAAATGGATTGCATTGGTGATTTTTGTAATTGCATCTCTTACAGATCTTTTGGATGGAAAAATTGCCCGGAAATATAACCTGGTAACTGATTTTGGAAAATTCATGGATCCTCTAGCTGATAAACTTCTTGTTTGCAGCGCTATGATCTGTCTTATTGAACTGGGGAGAATTCCTTCCTGGATAGTTGTTATAATAATAGCCAGAGAATTTATCATAAGTGGTTTCAGACTTATAGCAGTTGAGAACGGAAGAGTAATTGCTGCAAGCTATTGGGGAAAATTTAAAACTACTTTCCAGATGTTTATGGTAATTTTGATGATAGTTAATATACCTCAGCTTCAAATTGTTACTACTATCATTATGTATATTGCGCTTGCTCTTACCATAATTTCACTTTGTGACTATATTATAAAAAATAAAGATGTTATGAGCGGCGATATGTAATTTGATAATCGAATTTATTGATATTTAAAAATTATAGTTGTGGGAAATCGCAATTGATGATATAGTTTTCAATTGTGTAATTTGAATGTTTTAATTTGGGGACGACATTTAATGTACGTCCTCATTTTTTTTCAATAAAAAGGAAAGAGGTTTTATGTCTAATATACTGGAAGAAATTAAGAAGAATATTGAAGGAATATCTGAAGCTGTAACCGGCAACAGGGAAGAGCAGAGAGTAAGATATGATGAAGCAAAAGGAATTGATGAAAGAGTGCTTCGTGCTATTACAGAGATGGGATTTGAGTATATGTCTCCAATCCAGAAAGCTGCTATTCCGGTAATGATGAAAGGTGTAGATATAATTGGACAGGCTCAGACCGGAACCGGAAAAACCGCAGCGTTTGGAATCCCGCTTCTTCAAAAGGTTGATCCCACTAATAAACATTTACAGGCGGTTGTTTTATGCCCTACAAGAGAGCTTGCCATGCAGGCTGCTGATGATCTTAGAAGTTTTGGTAAATATATGCATGGAATAAAAGTACTTCCCGTATACGGAGGACAGGATATTTCAAGGCAGATACGTGCGCTCTCTTCAGGTGTTCAGATTGTTGTAGGAACACCCGGACGTGTAATGGATCACATGAGAAGACATACGATGAAAATGGCGGATGTACGTGTTCTTGTTTTGGATGAAGCAGATGAAATGCTTGATATGGGATTTAGAGATGATATAGAAACAATTCTTGAGGGAATGCCTGAAGAAAGACAGACAGCTCTTTTCTCAGCTACCATGCCTGAGCCTATTTTGCAGATTACAAGAAAATATCAGCATGATGCAGAATATATAAAGATGACGCCCAAGGAGATTACTGTTAAATCAATTGAACAGTATTATTATGTAGTGCCTTCAAACTATAAGGAGGAGGTACTTACAAGACTTATTGAATATCATCAACCGGTAAGGAGCCTGGTATTTTGTAATACTAAACGAAAGGTTGATGAACTTACAGGAATACTTAAGAACAAAGGCTACAGAGCAGAAGGACTTCACGGAGATCTTTCACAGTTCCAGAGAGATACCGTTATGAATCTTTTTCGCTTTGGCCAGGCGGATTTTCTTATTGCGACGGATGTTGCAGCAAGAGGAATTGATGTAAGCGGTGTTACTGCTGTTTTTAATTATGATATTCCTGAAGATATTGAATATTATGTTCATAGAATAGGACGTACAGGACGTGCAGGTAAGAGCGGACAGTCGTTCTCACTTGTATCTCCCAGAGAAATGTATAAGCTCAGAGATATTGAACGCATCTGCCATACAAAAATAGAAGAGGGCGATGTGCCTTCAGCGAAGGAAATAACCAGAGCAAAAGCCAGAAAGCTTTTTACTGAGGTCATTGATCTTATTGAGGCAGGTGAAATTACAGACTGTCTTGAGTTTTTAAATGACAAGGTGGCAGAGGATGAGTATTCCATTGAACAGCTTGCAGCAGGTCTTATGCGACTTAAGATGGGCAAAGCTCCTGAAGAACTTGATTTGAAGCCAAGAAAGCGAGATCTTTACAGAGGACAGAAAAATAGAGACAGACGAGATGGTAAAGGTGGCAGATTCGAAAGAGACGGACATGGCAGAAGAGACGGTCAGGGAAGAGGCGATGGAAAAGGCAGAAGAGATGGAAAGGGTTCAGGATACGGAAGAAATCGTGATGGCAAGTACAACAAGGATCGCGGTATGAGAGATGCTTCAGCTATGCATAAGAAAGCATCAGCCGATAAGTTCAGAAGAAATGCCAGACCAAGAACAGAGAAGCTTGGTGTAAGAAAAGAAAAGTAAAAAATACATTAAAGAGTAAACGCTTCAAGGGATCATATTGTTCCTTGAAGCGTTTTTTCATTTTGAACTTATTTTTTTGTAATAAAAAGTTAATAAACATTTAATTGAGAGCGATTTTTGTCAAAGTTAAAATTATAGTGATTTTGAAAAGTTAAAATAATATCGGTTATTGCAATATATTATTGAAAATGTATGAGGGGAGAATAATTAATGAAGAAAAAAATAATTGCAACTCTTATTTCACTTAGTCTGGTTGTTGGATGCGGCACAGCAGCACCATCAAAGGATTTGTCTGATAAAAAAGACTCGGCCGTAAAGGATGCTGTGGAAAGCACTGAAAATTCAGAGGATGATTCAGCAGGGACCGACGAATCAGTAGAAGCCGGTGATTTAGAAGAAGCTGAAGATTCTGTTAAAACTGATGATTCAGAAGAAAACAACGATTCTGCAGAAGCCGATGACGCTGATGATAAAATTGACAGTGAAATGGTAGTAGGTGAGACATATCATGGGTTTAAACTAAATGATATGTACAGTAGCCGGTTTTTAAGCTCAGATATCTATACTTTCAAGCATGAAAAGAGCGGAGCAGATCTGGTTTATACAAAGAACTCCGATCCGGAAGTGTCATTCTGCATTGCTTACAGGACTCCTTATATAGATGAAACTGATACAAACCATGTCTTTGAGCATGCTATTCTTTCATCTTCTGCCAAGTATCCTTCTAAGAATCTTTTCTTTGATATTATAAATAAATCCTATAATACCTACGTTAATGCTCATACTGATTTACTTACTACATACTATCCTGTTTCATCGATGAGTCAGGATCAGTTGATGACCATGATGGATGCATATATGAGTTGCATGGTTGAACCTGATATTTTGAAGGATGAAAAGATATTCGACAGAGAAGCTATAAGGCTTGAGTTGGCCGATCCGGAAGGCGATATTACAATAAATGGAACTGTTTATGCAGAAGACTATGGCTTTCTTACTAATAAAAATAACTGTTCAATAAATGTATTACTTGACAATCTGTTTCCAAATCAGATTGCATCAAATATGATTGGAATGTCTGAATACCACTATGATGACCTGACTTATGAGCATACAATTGAAACCTATGAAAGATGCTATCACTTTGATAATAGTCTCATTTCACTATATGGAAATCTTGATATTGACAGATTTTTGGAGTTCCTTGATGAAGAGTATTTATCAAAATATGAAGTTTATGGAACTGATTTAAGTGAGTACAAGGATCCTCGTACTGAAGACGGGTATGTTGAAAAAGTCGAATATATACCTGCATATGAGGGAGATTCAGTCACTGACAGTGGCAGAATTTTTTATGCAATTGACTTGGAGGACGCTGATCCTGACGATCTTTTGAAGTGGGATTTTTTAACAACTGTTTTATCTAATGATTCATCCTGTATGAATAAAAAACTTCTCGAAGAGGGAATATCTAATCCTGTATCTGTTGGAATAATGACCGATTTACAAAAGCCTGTTCTTATTTTTTCAATGGATTATGCAAATGAAGATCAGATGCAGACGTTAAAAGAAATAGCTAAATATACTATTGATGATGTGGCACAAAACGGGGTTTCCAAGGAAATATTTGAGGCTGATATTAAGTATACTGAACTTAGTACAGTGTTCATAAGAGATGCCTCCAATGTTGGGGTTAATCTTAGCAGAGTGTTTAACGATTACTGGGCGATAACCGGTAAAGTGGATTATTACGAAGAATATGAAAGAATACTGGATGAGCTTATTGCTGATACCGATCAGGAAAACTTTAAGAGGCTCGCGGAGAGTATAAAGAATCCCGCAAGAAGTGTACTGGTAGCTTCTATACCTAAGCCGGGTCTTGCAGAAGAACATGATAATGAGCTGCAGGAATATCTTAAAACTAAAAAGGAAAAAATGACAGAGGAAGAAATCCTTGAGTTGGTAGAGAAAACCAATGAATTTAATGAGTGGAATCAGGAGGAACTTTCGAATAACGATTTTTTGATAGATATCGAGAAATTACCTGAATATAAAACTGCATCATTTGAAAAAAGACAAGAGGATGGTATTACTTATTATCTGGGTGACGTGGATGCAAAAAAAGGTGGGTATTATGAACTCTATTTTGATCTAAGTAAGCTGTCTAAGGAAGAAATACGAACTCTTATGCTTTACATGGATTTTATGTTTGAGGTCGGTACTTCGAAATATAACAAGGATGAACTAGGGCTCCTTGAGAGCGAGTACTTGAATGGCTTTTCGCATGGATTATTTTATCCTACAGATGATTCTGAAGAATATCACAGGCCCATGCTTAAAGTATTGTGGAGAGGACTAAATCAGGATTTTGATAAGGCTCTTGAGCTGGTTACTAATGTTATTATCGAGACAGATCTAAATGATAAGATTAATATTGGCCATGTAATTTCACAAAATCGCGAAAGCTATAATCTGGCAAAAACTGATGCATATTATTATGCATATTATTATGCTATGGCATCAGGAACAACAACTTTATCTGATACACAAAGATTTGATTTAGATATACACGATCCGGAATTTTATAAATATATATCAGAAATCGATGATGGTATTCAAAAAGATGTGTCTACATTAGATAAGCTTGCTGAGGATATTGATACAATAAGGAAAAAGGTATTTACAAAATCAAATCTTATTTTTGTATCTGCAGCTGATAAAACTGAGAATGAAGATGTTGTTAAAAGTGCGGCACAGATTTTAGGAAAACTAAATGAAGGTGAAGATGGTAAGGATGTTTATCAATTGCCTGTATTTGCACTTAAAACCGGAATTATTTTAGAAGAATCTCAAAATTATACAGTATTTGATGCGGATTATAGAAATGATCCGGATTTTAGAGGAGCATATCTTCCGTTTATTTATGCAGCAAGTGACAAATATGTTATTCCCAGGATCAGATTCCAAATGGGAGCTTACTCAGCAGGAAGCAATGCAAATACTCGCTGCTTTGAACTTAATGCCTATACATATTCTGATCCAAATGTAAAAGATTCAATTGAAGTTTTAAAAGGTATACCGGAGTATATAAAGACTGCTGAATTGAATAAAGATGATTACCGAGGGTACATATTAAATGCTTACGGTGAAGAAACAAGGTCGGAAGGTATATGGAATGATGTTATAAGAAGAATACGAAGAGATATTCTTGGGGTTGATGAACAAGGCTATGTGGATACAGTCAATGATATTCGAAATACAGATTTGGAAATGCAGGAGGATGCTGCAAAAAGTTATGAAAAAATATTTACAAATGCAGCGATAGCTACAACAGGTAATGAGGCAAAAATAAAAAAAGATAAGGATGCATTTGACGAAATCCTAAACTATAAACTAAAATAGACCTCATGATTAAGGAAGAAAAAATAGAAGAAATATTCAATAACCATGCGGATTTGCTTGAGGCTGAATCTACTGAGATAAGTACAGCCATTCGTCTTTATGCGTATGAATTATTGCCTGAGAAGACAAATCAAATTGAAAATATCGATAAGATAAAGGATATGGTCGAGTCTACAAGCCATGTGCTTGAAAAAATGTATAATGGATATGAGAACCTGGATATTGGGAGTATCAGGGAAGCGGACAGAGATACATATAATAAAATCGTTTTTGACTTATCGGTATTTATCGCTGTTATGTGTATTGGATCACGGGTTTATGATGATCTGGATCCTGTGTTTTCAAGAGATATTTTGCATGCCGCGCTTGATGCTGTACATTTTCTGATTTTACGTCAGTTTAAGGAGGCTGATGATGAGAATAATGAGGCAAGCGAACGTGTAAGCGTGCTTCATATGAGCAGCAGGGACGATGAACTTGATTCTGCTACGACAGCAGCTCTGATGTGGGCTTTTTCAGAACTTTTGAAAACGGATAAGGACGTGAGAAATGCATATGACCATTCACTTATGGCAGGCATGCCTCAGAAGATGTCCAGACAAAAGAGATATAAGATGAGATTGTCAGAGCTTGTAAAAAAGCATTCCTTTAATGTGACCTGTAAGGATGAAGAGTTCATATGCTTATTCCTTTCATTAGTTGTGCTTCTTGATACAGAAGAGACTTTTGCAGATGAAGTAAAAAGGCCTTTATATGATTTTTTATATAAGGATGCTGATGAAACTGATAATTCATTAAGCGCTGTCATTGCGATTTTATCTTTGCAAAATGAACTTGATAATGACGAGCAATTAAGTAAGGGAGCATCTCAGCTGATAAAAGTAGTTGAATATAACGTCATCGGAGCAAATAGAAATAAGATGACAGAGGAAGATAAAACAGAGATAAAAGAACATATTAAGGTATTAGAGGCTAAACTAAAATAATCAAAATAGCATATAGAAAAAGTTTATTTGAAAAATAAGCGATTTATGGGTATACTACTTTGTGGAAACCGATTAATCGCTTATTTTCTATATATATATAAGCATTATTTTTATACAATGGAGGCAATAATATGCAGGGTTCTAAACCAACAGTTTTATTAATTATGGACGGATTCGGAATTAATGATAATCCGAAAGGAAATGCCATAGCAATGGCAAATACACCAGTTCTTGATGGTCTTATGAAGGAGTATCCTTATGTAAGAGGTAATGCAAGCGGACTTGCTGTAGGTCTTCCTGACGGACAGATGGGAAATTCTGAAGTCGGACATATGAATATGGGTGCCGGACGTATCGTTTACCAGGAACTTACAAGAATTACAAAGTCAATTGAGGATGGCGATTTCTTTACAAATGAAGGACTTATGGCTGCAATTGACAACTGCAAGAAGAATGACTCGGCTCTTCATATGTACGGACTTGTAAGTGATGGTGGAGTTCACAGTCATATTACACATATCTATGGACTTCTTGAACTTGCAAAGAAAAATGGTCTTAACAAGGTGTATGTTCATTGCTTCCTTGATGGACGTGATACACCGCCGGAATCAGGAATTGATTTTGTTCAGCAGCTTGAGGACAAAATGAAAGAAATAGGTGTCGGTGAAGTGGCTACTATTTCCGGAAGATACTATGCTATGGATAGAGATAACAACTACGACCGTGTGAAGATTGCATATGATGCAATGACTAAGGGCGAGGGTAACAAAGCTGATAGCGCACATGAGTGCATGGTTCAGACATACAAGGATGGTAAGACTGATGAGTTCGTTATTCCTACAGTTATTATGAAAGATGGTGCACCTACTGCAACTATCAAAGATAATGATTCAATCATTTTCTTCAATTTCCGTCCTGACAGAGCAAGAGAAATCACTCACTGCTTCTGTGATGATGATTTTGATAAGTTTGACAGAGGGACACGCATCAATACTACATATGTATGCTTTACGGATTACGATCCGCTCATTCCTAATAAGGAGATTGCATTTAAGAAGGTTCTTCTTAATAATACCTTTGGCGAATGGCTTGCAGCTAAGGGAATGAAGCAGGCTCGTATAGCTGAAACTGAGAAATATGCGCATGTAACATTCTTCTTTAACGGCGGTGTTGAGGAACCCAATGAGGGCGAGGACAGAATTCTTGTAAACAGCCCTAAGGATGTTCCTACATATGATCTTAAGCCTCAGATGAGTGCACCTGAAGTTTGTGACAGAGTGCTTGAAGCAATAAACTCTGATAAATATGATGTAGTTGTAACTAATTTTGCTAATCCTGACATGGTAGGTCATACAGGTGTTATCGACGCAGCTGTTAAGGCTGTTGAGACTGTTGACGAATGTGTTGGCAAAATCGTTGAAGCAGTAAAAGCTAAGAATGGCACAATGTTCATTTGTGCAGATCATGGTAACGCTGATATGATGATTGATTATGAGACAGGTGAGCCTTTTACAGCTCATACAACAAATCCTGTTCCGTTTATTCTTGTAAACTATGATCCTGCGTATACACTTCGTGAGGGCGGTTGTCTTGCAGATATTATTCCTACTCTTATTGAGTGTATGGGATATGAGCAACCCGCTGAAATGACAGGCAAGTCTCTTCTTATTAAAAAGTAAATCAGATTTTAATAATCTGTAGCATCAATAAAACAATACTTGTTGATTTTTAGCAAAAATTATGTTATCTTTAACATGTATTTGTGAATTATTTTAGGAGGGTGTTTTTGTGGCAGCGTTGAAAATTGTTTTGGCAATTATTTTTATTATTGATTGTGTCGCACTTGTTACACTTGTACTTGCTCAGGAGGGTAAGACACAGGGACTTGGTGCTATTCAGGGATTTGCGGAGACTACTTATTGGGGCAAGATTAAGGGTCGTTCCAAAGAGGGAGTTCTTAAGAAAATTACAATCGTATTATCAGTACTCTTTATCGTTCTTAGTGTTGTACTGAATATGACTGTATTTTAAACAACGGTATTTATCTTGAAGGGCACTCGCAAAGAGTGCCCTTTTTTCACTTTGTAAAACTATTTAAAAGTCTTTCGGATTATCAAATTGGAGTAAGAATACTATTATGAGCAAAAAGAAAATAATGACAAAAAAACAGAATATTACAGGTACTTTTATATCCAATCAGAGAGGCTTTGGATTTGTTGAGGTTGAGGGAAGAGAGGATGATATCTTTATTCCCGAAGAATATACAGGTGGCGCTTTCCAGGGCGACACAGTTGAAGTTGTTGTTACCTACGAAAAAGAGAAAAACGGAGGAATGAGAGATGAAGGACGGGTTGTAAATATACTGGTAAGGGCTATTGATAAAATCGTAGGTACTTATCAGGATGGGCATACCTTTGGATTTGTTATACCTGATAATCTAAAATTCACTCAGGATATTTTTGTTTTAAAAGAGCACTCTAAAGGCGCTGTAACAGGGGATAAGGTTGTTGTATCCATAACTTTTTATGGTGACCCGGTGAAGGATAGAAAACCGGAAGGTAAGATTTCCGATATAATAGGTAATATTAACGACCCCGGAGTTGATATTCTTTCAATAGTAGAAGGCTTTGATCTTCCTCATAGTTTTCCTGAAAAGGTAATGAATCAGGCTGAAAAATGCAAGGATCATCTGATTGAAGGTGATTATCAGGGAAGACTTGATTTGAGAGATGTTCAGATGGTTACTATTGACGGCGAGGATGCAAAGGACTTGGATGATGCTGTTTCATTAACGGTCGAAAATGGGATATATCATCTTGGGGTGCATATAGCAGATGTAACTAATTATGTCCAGGAAGGTTCTGCGCTTGATCGGGAAGCTTTGAAAAGAGGGACCAGTGTCTATCTTGTTGACAGAGTTATACCCATGCTTCCGCATAAACTAAGTAACGGAATATGTTCATTAAATCACGGTGAAGACAGATTAGCTTTAAGCTGCCTGATGGATATTGACGCAAACGGTGCAGTTATTTCTCATAAGATAGCTGAGACGGTAATAAATGTTAATGAGAGAATGACATATACTTCTGTTGCAGCTATTTTAGAGGATGAAAACGAAGAAGAGTTAGAAAAGTATAAAGAGCTTGTGCCAATGTTTAAAGATATGGCTGAGCTTTCTGAAATACTTAAAACAAAAAGAAAAAAGCGCGGAGCAATTGATTTTGATTTTCCTGAAGCTAAAATTATTCTTGATAAAGACGGTAATCCTCTGGATATAAAGTTAAGGCTGGCAAATACGGCCACAACTATGATTGAAAGTTTTATGCTTGCAGCTAATGAAACGGTAGCAGAACATTTCTTCTGGATGCAGTCACCGTTTGTTTATCGTGTTCATGAGCAGCCTGATATGGAAAAAATAGCTAATTTGAATGCTTTTATATCAAGGCTCGGGCTACATCTTAATACAAAAGCAGATGAGATTAGGCCGTCTGAAATTCAAAAGCTTTTGGACAAGATTGAGGGCACTGAGGAAGAAGCTGTAATCAGCAGAATTGCACTTCGCAGCATGATGCAGGCAAAATACAGTACTGAGTGCCTTGGACATTATGGACTTGCTTGTAAATACTATTGCCATTTTACATCTCCCATAAGACGTTACCCGGATTTGCAGATTCATAGAATTATTAAAGATTATCTGCGCGGAAGAATGGACAATGAAAAGATAAAGCATTATCAGGGCATACTTGAAGAGGTAGCAAAACATTCTTCTGATACAGAAAGAAGAGCTGAGGAAGCTGAACGAGAAACAGATAAATTAAAAAAAGCGCAGTATATGGAATCACATATTGGTGAAGTCTTTGAAGGAGTAGTGTCCGGAGTAACAGGATGGGGAATGTTTGTTGAACTGCCAAATACCTGTGAAGGTATGGTCCCTGCAGCTACCATGGAAGACGATTTCTATATATTTGACGAAGGAAATTACAGACTTGTCGGAGAACGAACAGGAAAAATATATACACTTGGACAGACTGTGAAGGTCAGAGTGCATGATACCGATAGGCTTAGCAAAACTATAGACTTCAGAATGGTATCAGATGATGACTTTGCTCAGGATACAAGTGAGTATGATGACTCTTTTGAAGAGGATTATTATGAAGAAGATTATTATGAAGAAGATGATAAAGGCCGCATCAAGCTTGTGAAAGGAAAAAAACATAAAAATAAGGATAAGAAATCAATCAAAGGTGATAAATTAAAGAAAAACCTAAAATCTGAAAAAAAGACACCTGCAAAATTGAGAGCTGCAAAGATCTCTAAATTGTCACTTGAAGCACTTGATAGCGATAAGGATGATATTAAACAAATTGCGAAAGAAGAAAAAAAGCATAAACATTCTAAGGGTGCTGAAAAGTCAAAGAAAAAGAGAGAAAAAGAAATACTTAAAGAAATAGCTGCTCTAAAAAAGAAAAGCAAATCAAAAGAAAAAGCAGCAAAAAAAGGTGGTGACAAAGAAACTACCGAGAGTGGTAGAAAAGTATATAAAGTGCATAAATATAAAAAGTCCGCTACTTCTAAAGCAGCAAGAAGTGTTCAGGGAAAAAGGAAAAAGAAGAAAAAATGAGGATAGACTACAATGGCCGATGACAGCATTAAACTAATTGCAAATAATAAAAAAGCTTTTCATGATTATTTTATAGAAGAAAAATATGAGGCAGGTATCTCACTTGCGGGTACGGAAGTTAAATCCTTAAGGCAGGGAAAATGCAGCATAAAAGAGGCATGGGTAAGCATTGATAAGGGTGAAGCTTATATATGCGGGATGAATATCAGCCCGTATGAGAAGGGGAATATCTTTAATAAGGATCCACTGAGAGTGAGGAAACTTCTTCTTCATAAGACAGAAATCAGAAAGCTTGATCAGGCATCACAGGCTCAGGGATATACACTTGTTCCGCTTGAGGTGTACTTTAAACATGGTAAGGTTAAAGTACAGATTGGTTTGGCAAAAGGTAAGAAACTATATGACAAGAGAGAAACTACTGCTAAGAGAGATCAGCAAAGAGAGGCAATGAGAGATTATAAAGTGAGTCTTAGATAATAAGATAAAAATATACCACCGGTTTAGTTGATTTTATCTTAAAATGCCTATATACTAATATAGCGCTTATGCACATGTACAATTTAATAAGGGTTAGTAAAGGTTTCGACAGGGATTCTGAAGCTGGAGAAGCTGTCCGCAGGATGGTGCGTTAAACCTCAAACTTAAATATAAACGCTGAAGATAATTTAGCACTCGCTGCCTAAGTGCGGCGCGTCAGCCTGAGTGCACCTGCACATTCAGTAACTGACGTCAACTTTGCAGGAAACGACATGGTGATTGCTCCGTAGCTATGGTCGTATCAGGGGCTACCTTTCATATTAGGGCGCAGACTTCCGGTTATGAGAGGGAATTGGCTTTGCCACAATAGCCTGCTATGACAGTAGAAGGACAGGGGATGGGTTTTTGGACAGGGGTTCGACTCCCCTCTAATCCACTAAATAAGAGGACACTAGGTCCTCTTTTTAGATTAATGAAGATTGTTGATCAATAAAAACTCTCCGCTATAGATACGCACTCGCACGAGAGGAATAAAGTAAAAATATGAGGAAATATCATTTATAGAAAAGTGCCAAATTTCCTTGCAATTACATATACTTGTAGTTAGAATGTACTTTAGACACAAAATATATGCTCATAAGGGAGGATCAAATGAAAAAAGTGGGAAGAAGTTTAAAGGGGATTATAGCATCAATTCTTGCCGCAGCCTTTATCGTAGGTGGTGTTCCGGCTAATTCAATCAGTGTTAATGCTGCTTCAAAAGTAGATATCAGTGAAACTACTCAGGTAATAAATAAAAAGGGAAATCTTGTTTATAAAGAGACCGGAAACAGTATGGTTACTATTACACCCGGTTCTTTTGCGAAGAATGTTCTGTCTGTTACCATAAATGATGAGGATGCAAAGATAAAGAATATCAAGTGCAGCAGTAAACTCAGATATAAAAAGACATACAGACATATTGATGAAGAGAGTGACAAAGTTACATACCGCTTCTCTTTTTATACTAAGGAAGCTAAGCTTTATAAATTTAAGTTTCATGTAGATGATCAGGAATATGTTATCTTCATTAATGCAACAACTCCTATAGCGAAAGCAACATATGCCGGTCATGAGCTTTCAACAAAGCCGGGATTTCTTGGAAGTACCAATTACGTTACTGATCTTTCAAAGGGTAAGATCAATGTAACCATGTCTAAAAACTATGTACTTACATCGATAGAAGTTGGTAAATACAAGAATGTGTCAGCCGGCAATATTGTTGAACCTACTCTTTACTGGACACAGGTAAAAAATAATAAAAAGGTTGTTCTTAGCGGAGAGAAGCAGGTTGTAGTTCATGATAACAAAAATACAAGTGAAGATAGCATGTATTCAACAACAATTATCCGTGTGAATTATAAGTACTTAAAGAACAATACTACAGGCTGCGTTGATTATTACTTTAACAGAATTGTTGATACAGATAACTAAACAGAACAGGAATTATTTATGAGCCAGAAGAAGATTAGAAAAGAGCGTATAGTTGTAAAGGTTGGTACGTCTACTATTACAAATGAGAACGGTGGGATCAATATTCACCAGATTGATTTACTTTGCAGAGCATTAGCCGGAATAGAGAACCTTGGGTATGATGTTGTACTTGTAAGTTCAGGAGCTATTGCTGTAGGGGCTAACAAAATGAGGCTTTCACAGAAACCAAAGGATTTGAGATTGAAGCAGGCTGCTGCTTCGGTTGGACAGTGTGAACTGATGCATTTATACGACAAATTATTTGGTGAATACGGAAGACTTGTAGGACAGATACTTCTTGATAATGATGATGTTGAGAATCCTATTCGAAAAGAGAACCTTAAAAATACATTTGATGCGCTTTTGGAAAATCACATAATTCCTATTGTTAACGAAAATGACTCTGTAAGCCATGTGGAGATCGAATCAGATCAAAAGCTGTTCTCGGATAATGACATGTTGTCAGCAATAGTTGCTGTATTTTGCGGAGCATGTAAGCTTATTATATTATCGGATATAGAAGGATTTTATGATAAAAATCCCTCAAAATATCCTGATGCCAAGCTTATCAGCAGGGTTGAACATATAGATGAAACAATATATAAGCTTGCTGAAGGAAGCGGTTCCAACAGAGGAACAGGTGGAATGGTAACAAAGCTTCAGGCTGCTGAGCTTGCAACCTCAAAAGGTGTAGATGTTCTTATAACCAATGGTAAGAACACGGACTATTTATACGATATTATCAATAAAAAGCATGTTGGAACGCTGTTCGTTGCAAAGGAGAACAACTGATTTTGGTTGATACAATAAAAACTGAGCGTCTGCTTCTTCGAAAATGGAAGGAGCAAGACGCTGAAATTTTATACAAAATGGCAAGTGATCCTGTGATTGGTAAAGGGGCCGGATGGATGCCTCATAGGGATTCTGACTATTCCAAAGCAATTATCAGATCTATTCTTTCCGATGATGGTGAGTATGCTATTTCTCTGAGAGATAATACGGAAATTGTCGTTGGAAGTATAGGACTCAGAATTGGAGCTTCTCCCAAAAGAGGTATCAATCGTGAGGATGAGGCAGAAATAGGGTATTGGCTTGGAAGAGACTACTGGGGATATGGTTACGCTACAGAGGCACTATCTGAACTTATAAGATACAGCTTTGTTGAAATAGGTTTAAGTGCTGTATGGTGTGGCTTTTTTGACGGTAATGAAAAATCAAAAAGAGTTATAGAGAACTGTGGTATGAAATATCATCATAGAAATGTACATTTATTTAACTCGATGCTAAAAGAGTACTATAATGAAACATTAATGAGAATAACTGCACAGGAATTTTTCCTGAATGTATGAAGAAAGGTTCGGATATAAAAAATCCGAACCTTTTTGAATGTAAAAATTGTTTATTCAAGCGGACCTTCATGAAAACGATCATAAATCTCTGCCAGATATGTTTTAACCATTTCAATATTAGCCATTTTCTTGAGCTCAACATTGTTCATGGCAATTGAAATCTCATCCGCAAGAAGAAGCATGTCATAAATTGCAAGCTTGAACTGATTCCTGGTCATTTCTTTGAGGTTAATATCCATAAGCGGTGTGCCGAGTTTCATGGTAATGTTTTCATCAGCAATACCTGTCATAAGTCTCATGGTATCAGGATCAAAGTTTACATAAAGGATAAGCTTTTCTTTCTCATGCTTTTTAAGAGTGATAGGGGTCTGGTGGCTGGTTTCCATCCATTCGTAAAGGTCTGCATCATCAGGATGAAGAAGATAGTTTGTAAGCTCTTCACGATGCTTCTCAACATACTGAAGATATTTGCTGGCGTTAGGGCCTGTATAAGTAAGATCGACCTTAAGACCGTTCTCAGTTCTTAAAAGACGACATTTTGAAGCAACTTCTTTAATTTTTAAAGTGCTTTCTGTATTACCGATCGGTTTAAGTAATCCGGTTTCGAGTTCCTGTCTGAATTCCATATGTGAATTTCCTCCAAAAAATAGAAATACGTTATCATTGAGTGTGTTAAGTATAGCACAAAGAGGGTAAAAATGATATACTATTTCATGGTATGTGCCTTTTTATATAGCACATGCTTGGGAAAAGTTTTGAAAAAAGTAATGGGTGAATATGGCTACAAGTAATTCAAGAAAACGCTCAACAACGAGCAGAAAAACAAACGCGAGAAAAAGATCAACAGCAGCAAGAAAAAACTCAAGGTCAAGATATAATGCGGAACCGCTTGACTATGCAGTTAAGAGCGAAATAGCTCTAATTATATTTGCAGCGCTAACGGTCTTTTTATTTTTATGTAATTTCGGAATATGCGGTATTTTCGGAAATGCGATCAGCAATGTTATGTTTGGCATTTTCGGTATGATCGCATATATTTTGCCGATTATTATCTTTACTACGGGGGCACTTTTAATTTCAAATGGACCGAGTCCTGCTGCCTTAAGAAAAATATTATCGGGATATCTGATACTCCTTGTATTGTCGATGTTCTTTGAACTGTTTACAGGTAGAACACAAGGAATGACATCATATAGTGCTGCCGAAATCTATAATGGTGCCGCAAATGCTCATAATGGGGGTGGCTTTATAGGCGGAAGCATAACATATATGGCATATCATAATCTGTCATTGGCAGGAACGCTTATACTGATGCTTGTTGCCGGTTTTATAGGTGTTTCTGTTTTTACTCAGAAAACTATGCTTGATGGTGTAAAGCATGGCGGAAGACATATGATCGAGAGAACAAGACAGAGCGCAAATAATTACAGAGAGCGCATGGATGAACGAATGAGACTCCGCGAAGAAGAAAGAATGAGGCTTGAGGAAGAAGAACAGCTTCTACTGGAGCAGAAGGAAGATGCGAAAATACTCAGGATGGACAAGAAGGTTTCAGGAGTCAGCATGAATACGCTTCTTGATGCGGATGATGATTATGATGAGTACGAAGATAAAGAAGAGATATTCGAGCCTGAACCCGAGCCACAGCAGGAATTCAGAATTCACGGGATAGATGATGCTGTTTATGAGGAAGAAGAACAATCTCCGATTTTTATTCCTGATGAGGAAATCCATGATGATATACATGAGATAAAGTTCAGACCCGGACTTGCCACTGAAGCACAGCCTGATGGACAATATGTTATGAAAACTGCCCTTAAACAGGATGCGGAAAACGAACATCACGTGATAGATATCAGTGACAGGTTTATTGAAAATGATATCACAAGTGATGAAAATGATAGAATCACAGATATAAAAGAAAAAATTACGGATATTAAAGAAAACTATGCGGATGAAACTTCCATGGCTGAAGAGCATCGTGAAGATGATGACGATGATTATGACGACAGTGCCGCATTAGAAGCATTGAATGCTGTGAGAAAGCATAAGCCTGTTGCAAGACTCAGGGAAGAAAAAGAAACAGATAATTTAAACGATATACCTATTCATTCTGAAAACCTTGCTCCTGATTATAACGGAGAATATGCTGTTCACAGTACTGATTATATTACAAGCACAAAGAATAAAGAGGCTGCGATAAAGAGACAGGAGCATGAAAAGGAAATAACAAAAAAGCCTGTGATGGAATATGTTTTTCCTCCTTTCAACCTTTTGAAGAAAGGACAGAAGGGTAAAGGAGATTCTGCAAAATACCTAAAAGAAACAGCTATGACGTTACAGGATACACTTTCTATGTTCCATGTAAATGCAACTGTCACTGATATTAGTCAGGGACCTTCTGTTACAAGATATGAATTACAGCCTGAAGCAGGCGTTAAGGTGAGAAAAATTGTTGACCTGGCAGATGATATTAAAATGCATCTTGCAGCTACTGATATAAGAATAGAAGCCCCAATACCGGGTAAATCAGCAGTCGGTATCGAGGTGCCAAATAAAGAGAATTCAACAGTTGCATTAAGGGATCTTATAGAAAGTGAGGAATTCCAAAAGTCCAAATCGAATCTTTCTGTAGCAATCGGTAAAGACATTGCCGGAAAAATTGTTATTACGGATATTGCTAAAATGCCTCACCTTTTAATAGCAGGTGCAACGGGTTCAGGTAAGTCTGTATGTATTAATACTATTATAATGAGTATAATTTATAAGGCGTCACCTGAAGATGTCAGACTTATAATGATAGATCCCAAAATTGTTGAACTTTCGGTTTATAATGGTATTCCGCATCTTCTCATTCCGGTTGTCACAGATCCTAAGAAGGCTGCTGCTGCTCTTAACTGGGCAGTTTCTGAGATGACGACAAGATATAAGAAGTTTGCCAATGCTAAGGTCCGTGATCTTAAGGGATACAATGCTCTTTGTGAAAATTCAAATGATCCGGATATGGAGAAAATGCCGGAGATAGTAGTTATTGTCGACGAGCTTGCTGATCTTATGATGCAGTTTAAGAATGAAGTCGAGGATTCCATCGTCAGACTGACACAGCTTGCACGTGCAGCCGGAATCTATCTGATCATAGCAACACAGAGGCCTTCAGTAGATGTAATTACAGGTCTTATTAAAGCAAATATACCAAGCAGAATTGCCTTTGCTGTATCAAGCGGTGTGGATTCAAGAACTATACTTGACAGCTATGGAGCTGAAAAACTGATTGGTAAGGGTGATATGTTATTCTTCCCGAGAGGATATAATAAGCCTGCCAGAGTTCAGGGATGTTTTGTGTCTGATGATGAAGTGTCAAATGTATCTGATTTTGTGAAGACACAGGGCGTAGAAACAAATTATGGAGGAAATGTTTCGGATGAAATTTCCAATATGGAAGTGACATCAAAGTCGTCACAGTCTTCCGGCTCCGGAGAACCTTCTGATTCCGCATCAGATCTTGATCCGTTGTTTGCACAGGCAGGTGCTGCAATTATTGAAAAAGAAAAGGCGTCTATAGGTATGCTTCAAAGACTATATAAAATTGGTTTTAACAGAGCTGCCAGGATAATGGATCAGTTAAGTGACGCCGGAGTAGTAGGACCTGAGGAAGGAACAAAACCCAGACGTATTCTGATGAGTAAAGAAGAATTTGAACAAATGATAGATAACGCATCATAAGACTTTTGGTTTTTTGATTATGCAATTTCGGTATTGTACGAGAATGCGAACCGCTTAAAATAGTTGTTTTTTGATGAGAGGAGAAGATTATGGCAGTAAAATCAGATATTGAGATAGCAAGAGAGGCAGAGCTTTGGTCAATCAGGAAAGTAGCCGAAAATATTGGCATTGATGAAGATGACCTTGAACTATACGGTAAATATAAAGCTAAGCTGTCAGAAGAATATCTAAAGAAAATTCAGGCAAATAAGCAGGGAAAGCTTGTTCTTGTAACTGCTATAAATCCTACTCCCGCAGGAGAGGGCAAAACAACTACAAGCGTAGGACTCGGAGATGCATTATCAAGACTTGGAAAGAAGGCTGTGATTGCACTTCGTGAGCCTTCTTTAGGGCCTTGCTTTGGTATTAAAGGTGGAGCTACCGGTGGTGGATACGCACAGGTTGTTCCTATGGATGACATGAATCTTCATTTTACAGGTGACTTTCATGCCATTACTTCTGCCAATAATCTGTTAGCGGCATTGCTTGATAATCATATTCAGCAAGGTAATGAACTTCAGATCGACACCAGACAGATTATCTTTAAAAGATGTGAAGATATGAATGACAGGGTTCTCAGAAACATTGTTGTAGGCCTGGGAAATAAGATGGACGGCGTTGTAAGAGAGGATCACTTTGTAATAACCGTAGCTACAGAGGTTATGGCTATTTTATGTCTTGCAAAAGATATGAATGATCTAAAAGAGCGTATTTCAAGAATTGTGGTTGCATATAATTATGCAGGCGAACCTGTAACTGCAGGTGACCTTAAGGCAGTAGGTGCAATGGCAGCACTTCTTAAGGATGCAATGAAACCTAATCTGGTTCAAACTCTTGAGCATACACCTGCTATAGTTCATGGAGGTCCTTTTGCGAATATTGCACACGGCTGTAATTCAATAAGAGCTACAGAAGCAGCACTTCGCATGTCAGAGATTACAATTACCGAAGCAGGATTTGGAGCAGATCTTGGTGCAGAAAAGTTCCTTGATATTAAATGCAGAATGCATGGTCTTAAACCTGATGCTGTAGTTTTGGTCGCTACCATAAGAGCATTAAAATATAATGGTGGAATCCCTAAGGATAAGCTTTCTGAAGAAAATCTCGAAGCTTTGAAAAAAGGTATTGTTAATCTTGAAAAGCATATAGAGAATCTCCAGAAGTACAATGTTCCTGTAGTTGTTACACTTAACAGTTTCCTTACGGATACAGATGCTGAAATATCTTTTGTTAAACAGTTCTGTGAAGAAAGAAACTGCGATTTTGCTATTTCAGAAGTTTGGGAGCATGGTGGTAAAGGTGGAGAAGCGTTGGCTAAAGCCGTTTTGAATACACTTGAAAATAAGCCTTCAAATTATTCTCCTATTTATAAAGATGAGCTTACTCCTGAAGAGAAAATAGAAACAATTGCAAGAGAAATATACGGAGCAGATGGCGTAATATATGCTCCTGCAGCAAAAAAACAATTACAGAAAATAGTAGACATGGGATATGGAAAGCTTCCTGTTTGTATGGCTAAAACACAGTATTCTCTCTCTGATGATCCATCTTTATTGGGAAGACCTTCAGGATTTGAAATAAATGTTCGAGATGCATATGTATCAGCCGGGGCAGGTTTTATAGTAGCACTTACCGGTAATATTATGACAATGCCCGGACTTCCGAAAAAACCTGCAGCATTTGAAATAGATGTTGATGACAATGGAAATATAGTCGGATTGTTCTGATTTGCAAAGATTACTTATTCAAGAATTCATACATTTAAATATGAGGAGATTCACTAAATGAATATTATTGACGGCAAGATTATTTCTCAACAGGTAAAGGATGAAGTAAAGGCAAGAACATTACAGCTAAAGGAGGAGAAAGGCATAGAAGTATGCCTGGCAGTAATTCTTGTAGGTGCAGATCCTGCATCACAGGTATATGTAAGGAATAAAAAGAAGGCATGTGAATATGTCGGCTTTAAATCTTTATCGTATGAGCTGCCTGAGGAGACATCTCAGGAAGAGCTTTTAACACTTATTGATAAGTTAAATAAAGACGAAAATGTACACGGTATTCTCGTGCAAATGCCTGTTCCTAAACATATAGATGAAAAGACAGTTATAGATGCTATTTCACCTGAAAAAGATGTGGACGGCTTTCATCCTATGAATGTAGGCGCATTATGCATTGGAGAACCCGGCTTTGTCTCCTGCACTCCTGCAGGTATAATACAGCTTTTAAAGCGTTCTGATGTAGATATAAATGGTAAAGAATGCGTTATTGTCGGAAGAAGTAATATTGTCGGTAAACCGATGGCTCTTCTTATGCTTAGAGAAAATGCTACCGTAACTGTTGCTCATTCAAGGACAAAAAATCTGAAAGAGGTTTGTAAAAGAGCAGATATTCTTATTGCTGCTGTCGGTAAAGCAAAAATGATTACAGAGGATTTTGTCAAAGAAGGTGCGGTTGTAATAGATGTAGGTATTAACAGAAACTCTGAGACCGGGAAACTGTGTGGTGATGTTGATTATGAGAATGTTGCAACTAAATGCAGCTATATAACTCCCGTGCCCGGTGGAGTAGGACCTATGACAATAGCTATGCTTATGAATAATTGCTTAGAATCAGCCCTTAGAACGGTCGGAGAATGATTAAATGAAATGCTCTAATTGTGGGGAGGAAATTCCGGAAGGACTCCTTTATTGTGAAAAATGCGGCAGTGAAATTCGCATTGTTCCGGAATTTGATCCAGAGGTTGAAAACAGAATAAATGAGTCGTTATCCGGAGTAGCTGACGACCTTAAAGATGAGAGTATTTTTTATACCAAAAAGCTTACTGGAATGAAAGCAAATAAAAACGAATTGAAGCCCTTTGTAATTCCTGTAATTACAGGAATCGGTATTATTATTGCTTTTATTGTAGTTGTTTTGTTTATGTTTGATGGTAGTAAGACTACTGAAAGCTATGAAGAGCAGGCAGAAAAATACTATGTCGAAGGTGATTTTGGGAATGCAATAGATTTTATAAACAAGGCTATTGAGAATCTTGAAGAAGATGATATAAACAAAAAAGCGGAACTGATTATGAAAAAATATGGATATCAGAGAGAAGCAGGTTTGGTGGAAGATTCAATAACCACAGTTTCTGCTTTAACTGATGATTCAGTATATGGTGAAAGCGTTGCCCAAGTCGCATATGATCAGCTTATCGGATATTATCAGGAAAATGAGGATTATACAAAAATACAGGAATTATTAGAGAATACGAAAATTATTTCCGTTAAGGAGAAATATTCTTATTTTATACCTGAGGCACCGCTTATTTCTCCTAATGGCGGCGATTTTGATGAAACTGTCAATATAAGGATAATCAATAAGTCAGATGGTGACATATTTTATACAGTTAACGGTAATGAACCTGATGAAGGCAGCATTAAGTATGATGATGAACTCATACTTGATGAAGAGGGCGATTTTAATATCAGGGCTGTGACAATTAATAAATACGGAATAAAGAGTGAGGTAGCAAAAGCTTTATTCCATTTGGAAAATTTTGGACCTTCAGAACCGGTAATTATGGAAGAAAGCGGAGAGTATTCTCAGGCGACGATGATTGTTGCTGTTTGCGATCCCGGCTGCAAAATTGTGTACACAACAGATGGCACTGACCCAACAGTAAATTCCAAGGAATATTTGACTCCGATATCAATGCCTATAGGAAATACCTTATTTAAATTTGCCACAGTTGATGCTGAAGGAAAGATAAGTGAAATAGTTGAACGGAATTATCATCTGGCTTATACAACACTTATATCTGTTGATCAGGCCAAGGAGAGTATAGTATCAATTTTGCTTAAGCTGGATATACTTCTTGATTCAGCAGGCAAGGTTAGAGGCGAAGAAGGATATTACGACTATGTTTATGGCGGAGACATTGAGATAGAAGGGTCAGGACAATATTACAAATTTGTTGAGACACATGTTTTCAATGATGGGAGTACCGCTGAGACCGGTCTTTTATATGCTGTTAATACGCATGACGGAAAAGTAAACAGACTCGGTTACGATTCAAGCGGCAAGTATACATTAATCACTATTTCAAACAGATAATAATATTTTAACACTTTAACATGTCAAAGCTTGAAAATAGGTTTTATATCATATATTATTTTAAATAATATTTTTTAGATTATTTTATTTCAGGAGGAGAGCAATGTTCAAAATTTTAGAGGCTAATGAGCTAGCTGCGAATATACATCAGCTTATCGTAGAAGCTCCCCGCGTAGCCGACACTTGTTTACCCGGACAGTTCCTTATTGTCCGTGCAGAAGAGGATGGAGAGCGCATACCTCTTACTATCTGTGATTATGACAGAGAAAAGGGTACAGTTGAGCTTGTTGTACAGGCTATTGGTGCTGAGTCAAGAAAAATCTGCCGCAAAAAAGCAGGCGAATTCCTTGCAGATGTAGTTGGACCTTTAGGTAATGCGTCTGATCTTTGCAGTGAAGATATAGAGGAACTTAAAAAGAAGAAGATTGTATTTATTGCCGGCGGTGTTGGTACTGCACCTGTTTATCCTCAGGCAAAATGGCTTAAGGAACAGGGCGTTGATTGCGATGTTATCATTGGTGCAAAAAACAAGGACCTCGTAATTCTTGAAGAGAGATTTAAATCTGTATGTAACCTTTATGTTACTACCGATGATGGATCATATGGCAGAGAGGGTATGGTTACAAAGTGCCTTCAGGATCTCTATGATGAAGGAAAACATTACGATCACTGCGTAGCAATCGGACCCATGATCATGATGAAGTTTGTTTGTAAGCTTACAAAAGAGCTTGGTATTCCAACAATTGTAAGTATGAACACAATCATGGTTGATGGAACAGGTATGTGTGGTGCATGCCGTCTTACTGTTGGTGGTAAGGTTAAGTTTGCATGTGTTGACGGACCTGAATTTGATGGCCATGAAGTAGACTTTGATCAGGCTATGAAGCGTATGAAGCTTTATGCAACTGAGGAGGGACGTCTTGCCCTTAAAGAGCAGGAAGGCGATACCCATCATGGCGGCTGTGGTAATTGTAACTAAGATATATTTGAAAAACTGTGTTTTTACGGAATGGAGATAAAAATGGCACAAGATGTTTGGACAAGAGTTCCGGTTCGCGAACAGGATCCGAAGGTTCGCGCTACCAATTTTGAAGAAGTATGTTTGGGATACAATGAGCAGGAAGCTATAGATGAGGCAACAAGATGCCTTAACTGCCCTAATCCTCAATGTGTGAAGGGATGTCCTGTTTCAATAAATATTCCTAAGTTCATTCAGGAACTTAAGGATGGAGATGTTGAAAAAGCTTATCAGACAATCAGTGAGTCCAGTGCACTTCCGGCTGTTTGCGGTCGTGTATGTCCTCAGGAGAGTCAGTGTGAAGGAAAATGTATCCGCGGAATAAAAGGCGAAGCAGTTTCTATAGGTAAGCTCGAAAGATTTGTTGCTGATACAGCCAGAGAAAGAGGTATTAAACCTCAGGGTGCAAAGGAGAAGAAGGGCAAGAAAGTAGCGATTATCGGTTCCGGCCCTGCAGGACTTACTTGTGCCGGTGACCTTGCAAGAATGGGATATGAGGTAACAATATTTGAAGCTCTACATGAAGCAGGTGGCGTTCTTGTTTATGGTATTCCTGAATTCCGTCTTCCAAAAGATGCTGTTGTAAAGAAAGAAATTGAGAACGTTGAATCACTCGGTGTTAAAATTGAAAAGGATGTAGTAATAGGAAAATCAGTTACTATTGATTCACTAATGAAGGATGAAGGCTTTGAAGCTGTATTTATTGGATCAGGTGCAGGTCTCCCCAGATTTATGAATATTCCAGGTGAGCAGGCCCTTGGTGTATTTTCCGCTAATGAGTTCCTTACAAGAAGTAACCTGATGAAGGCATTTTCACTTGATAGTACTACACCTATAATGAGACCTAAAAAGTGCGTTGTAGTCGGCGGTGGTAACGTTGCTATGGATGCTGCACGTACAGCGCTTCGTCTTGGCGCGGAAGTACATATTGTTTACAGAAGAAGTGAAGAAGAACTTCCTGCAAGAAAAGAGGAAGTAGAGCATGCCAAGCAGGAAGGCATTATTTTTGATCTTCTTTGTAACCCTGTAGAAATTCTTGAAAATGAGGACGGCTGGGTTAGAGGATGCAGATGCATAAGAATGGAACTTGGCGAACCTGATGAGAGCGGAAGAAGAAGCCCTGTAGAAGTACCCGGTTCAGAGTTTGAAATAGAGTGTGATGCTGTAATAATGTCACTCGGTACTAGTCCTAATCCGCTTATTTCAAGCACAACTGAAGGCCTTGAAGTAAACAGAAGAAGATGTATTGTTGCTGAAGAAGAAAACGGTAAGACCTCAAAGGACGGTGTTTTTGCCGGTGGTGATGCTGTTACAGGTGCTGCAACAGTTATCCTTGCTATGGGTGCCGGTAAGGCTGCTGCAAAGGGGATTGACGAGTATCTTAGTAACAAATAATTCCTTGACTGTTATGTTATGAAAATTCTTCTTGTATAAGAGTTTTTAGAATCAGTCTGAGGAAAATAAAATGCCTTGTTTTTCTCCCTTGTGGGAATTCATCGCTTAATGATGATAACTTTCAATGGAGTAAAGACAAGGTGGCGCTTAGCGCCCAGTGAGGGAGGTATATGGTATATCAGAGCAGTGCGCAAAAAGCTGAAGACAATCAGTCATCAGGAATAATGCTGATTACTGTTGGGGCTATTGGTCTAATTGGGGATATCTTTTTTCTAATCAAAAATCCACTTGACATGCCAATGTTTAACAAATATCTCACATGCGGAGTTATGGGAGCTCTGTTTGTGTTATTTTTTGTTATGGGAATTTTAGCTGTAAGAAGCTATAAAATATTTAAAGGTAAAGCGGTGGAAGAAGGTACCGTACTTGATAAGATAACTGAATGGAGCACGGAAGAACTGACTCCTGAAATTATCGATGAACATATGTATGACGATGATGAAGTATATGAAGCATTAACAGACAAACAGGACTTATACTTTAAGCGTTCTGAATATATTAAGAAAAGAATTATGAGACAATTTGTAAATGTCAGTGAGGATCTTATCGATTCATTTGTTGATGATTTTTACAGTAAGATATTTGGAGATGAAATTTGATAGCTATTGATATTCTCTGTGTAGGTAAAATAAAAGAGAAATATTGGAATGAAGCTATATTGGAATATTCCAAGAGGCTTTCGAGATACTGCAGATTAAATATAATTGAAGTTCAGGATGAAAAGACACCCGATAATGCACCCGAGGCGATAGAGAAACAAATTAAAGAAAAAGAAGGCGAAAGAATCCTGAAAAATATGGATTCAAAAGCTTTGAAATTTGCTCTGGCTATAGATGGCAAGAATTTTTCATCACCCGGCTTTGCGGATATGATTGAAAAAGAAAGCGTTATGGGGATTAGCAAAATGCAGTTTATTATCGGAGGATCGCTTGGGTTGTCTGATGAGGTATTAAAAACGTGTGACAAAAAATTAAGTTTTTCTGCTATGACTTTTCCACATCAGATGATGCGTGTGATTTTATTGGAACAGATATATCGCGCATATAGAATTATTAATGGAGAACCTTATCATAAATGAGTAATATTACTGAGAAAACAATGCATCTGGGTATTGACCAGATGCAAGGCATATTTGGACAGCATGATAAATATATCAGGAAAATAGAAGATAATCTCAAAGTCGAAATTATAGACAGAAGTGGTGAACTTCACATTATCGGAACAGGTGAAAGTGTAAAAAAAGCTTATGAAATTATAAGTGAACTGGCAGGACTTTCCGAGACAGGTTCTGAGATTGAAGAACAGAATGTTAATTATGCCATACAGCTTTCTGAGGATCCTTCAGAAGATGAGGCTTCTTCAGAGGGGAATATTCTTTCACAGATAGATGGTGATATTATTTGTCATACGGTTAACGGTAAGCCGATAAAACCAAAGACTCTCGGACAGAAGAAGTATGTTGATGCAATCAGAAAAAAGATGATTGTATTTGGACTTGGACCGGCAGGAACGGGAAAAACGTATCTTGGAATGGCTATGGCGATAACTGCTTTTCAGAAGGGAGAAGTGGAAAGGATTATTCTTACCAGACCTGCAATTGAAGCCGGGGAAAAGCTTGGCTTTTTACCGGGAGACCTTCAGAGTAAAGTGGATCCTTATTTAAGGCCGCTTTACGATGCATTGTACCAGATTATGGGGGCTGACAATTTTGTTAAAAATATGGAAAAAGGGCTTATTGAGGTTGCTCCTCTTGCTTATATGAGAGGAAGAACACTTGATAATGCTTTTATAATATTGGACGAAGCACAAAATACCACACCTGCCCAGATGAAAATGTTCTTAACAAGAATAGGATTTGGCTCAAAAGTAATTATAACCGGTGATTCTTCCCAAAAGGACCTTCCTGCAGACACAAAATCAGGACTGGATATTGCTTCTGCTGTTTTGAAAAAGATTGATGATATTGCTTTCTGCAATCTTACCAGCAGAGATGTAGTAAGACATCCTCTGGTACAACAGATAGTAAAAGCTTATGAAGATTTTGAAAAATCAAAAAATAATGAAGAAAAAAGGAAAGCAATAAAAAAACGGGAAAGACGTTAAACCATGGAGAGTACGATTGAAATAAATAATAAAGTAAGCTTGGAATCAAAACTAAATAATAATGATAAATTGATAAATGTACTTTTCGGATCGATATTTTTTGTAACCGGTCTGATGATGCTTGGGTTTTCTTTTTTATATAATTTAAGTATTGAAGAAATTATAAGAAATACCTTCACAGGTTTTTTATGTGGGGGAATACTTATATATATGCTGAATGATGCAAGCGTAAGAGGGCTTTTTTCTTATGACAATGGGCATAAGAGAAATCGTTTTGTGATTTCATATTATATAGCACTTATACTTTCTATGGCTCTGCCTCTAATTACAGTTGAAGTATGGCCATATCTGTTTGTTTTTTTATTACTGGGACTTTTTTCTACAAATGAAATAGGATTATTTTCGGGAACTATGCTGGTGATGTTTTCTGTTCTACTGGAAAAAGAAGGTAGTTATTCCGAATTTTTTATGTATTTTATAGCAGGTACTGTTGTGCTTGTTCTTTTACGTGATCTGAATGAGACTACAAAGATAGGTGTTCCTATATTCATTTCAATCTCATTACTTTTTACATTAGTGGTTGCTTACGATATATTGTTTCAAAACAGGTCTTTTTCGATTACGCTTCTTATAGTACCGCTTGTTAATATACTTATAAATTTGATCCTGATGCTGATTCTTCTTAATATTTTTGGCGTTTATGTGATCAGAAAGAGCAATGACAGATACATGGATATTAATGATACTGAATATCCGCTTCTGGTACAGCTCAAGGAGAAGGATAAGGATGCTTACTTCAAGGCAATACATATTGCTTATCTTGCTGAGAGAATAGCTTTGGATCTTAATCTTAATGCAAGAGCGGTTAAAACCATGTCGTATTATTATAAGATTGGTGTTATTGACGGCTCAAAATCCTGGGATGAAGTAAAGCATTTTTATATTGATAATAGTTTTCCAGATGAAGCTATAACTTATCTAAAAGAATACATTCAGAATGATAAGAGTAGTCAGCTGTCAAAGGAAGCTGCAATTATTTTTATGTGTGAGACGCTTATCACATCAATTAATTATCTGTTTAAAAAAGATAAACAAACAAAGATTAATTATGATGAGCTTATAGAGAAGATTTTTGAATTAAAAATTGATAACAAAGAACTATATAATTATAATATTTCACTTTATGAATTAGAGCGAATGAAGACACTTATGAAGAAGGAGAAACTTTATTATGATTTTCTTCGTTGATAATGAGGTGGATGCCAATTTTTCATTTGATATTGAAGATGTGGCAAAAAAAGTTGCAGCCAGAGTTCTTGAAACTGAGGGCTGCCCTTTTGATGTTCAGATAAGTCTTTTGATTACAGATGACGAAGGCATAAGAGAGATGAATGCTAATTTTAGGGATATTGATGCACCAACCGATGTGCTGTCTTTCCCTAATATTGAATACGATGTTCCGGGTGATTTTTCTGTTGCTGAAGGAGAGCAGAAAGTTGATATTATTGATCCTGAGAGTGGATTATTTTTCCTCGGAGATATTGTGATAAATGAAAACAGTGTAAGGGAGCAGGCTTTGGAGTATGGACATAGTGAGCTTCGTGAGTTTTCATTTCTTGTGGCTCATTCCATGCTTCATTTATGCGGTTATGATCATATGGAAGAAGATGAAGCTGCTGTAATGGAAAAAAAGCAGGAAGAGGTTTTAAAATCACTTAATATAACAAGAGATTAGTATGATAATAGTTTGGGGGTGAGTTTTATGGGGAAAAAAATGAGAATAAGACCTGATATTGTATTATCATCCGGAATGATATTCATTATGGCAATAATGGCGCTTTTGGTAGTTTTTTTTGACTTGACAGGTGCGGATGGAGTTGGCTTTCTGGCAGCACCGATTGCTTTATTTATGATAGCATACTGTGTTTTTATATGTGCTTTTGAAACAACTACCCGTGAAATGGTTCGTATGAGATTAAGTAGAAATCAGATGCTTTCAGCACGCAAAAATGTGAAGCAATTAATGGTGATAAGCTTTTGTGTTGGGGTAGTTGTAAGTATTATTATTGCAGCGCTTGCTATAGTTATTGCTGAATTTGTATTTCATTCACCAAGAAGCTTTTATGTACTTTTGCTTGTTTCACCTGCTTTTTTGTTTTTAAGTGTCCAGGGAGTTCTGAGAGGATATCTGAGTGGCTCCGGATATGCATTGGTTTCAATTATTTCAGATGTAATTCTTACACTTGTTACTGTTATTACGACATTAATTTTATCAAATACAGTATATGATTATGGAAAAAAAGTAGATGCGCTTATGCATGTGAATGATATTGCCCCTGCATATGGAGCAATTGGTGCAGCATTAGGAATATCACTTAGTTCATTTATCAGTTTTATTTTTGTGATAATAATGGTTATTTTGAGAAAAAATGACCTTCAGGATTTGTCTGGAGATAGTGTAAAAGTTGTAGCCGGACAGAAAAACGAATGCGTCGGAGATTTGATCGTAAACTGTCTTATTGCAGCAACCAGTGGATTTTTGTTATTTATTGACGAATGTGTCTATCTGAATGTTGCACATAAGATTCATCCTGATGAAAACAATATAGATAACTGGGGAATTTATATTGGTCAGTGTGTTGCAGTTGTTGTATTTTTTGTGTTTATTACTTCACTGCCTTTTGTAAAATCATGGTACAGTGTTCACATAAGTATTGTAAAAAAAGATTATAAATCAGCAAGGCTAAGACTTCAGAATTTGGTACATTTTGAAGCTATGCTAATATTTCCGCTTGTAATTTGGATAATGATCCTTGCAAAGACGTTTAATACTGTTGTTTTCGGTAAGAGCAATGAAGCAGGAATAGATATGGTGATACTGTCAATTCCTGTTGTTATACCTGGTGCTGTTACAGTATTTCAATCGTTCCTGTTAAAACAACTGAAAAATAAGGTTGTTATGCTCAGTAACCTGATAATAGGCGTTATTGTACATTTGGCGGTCTTGTTCTTAATGTCCTATGTTGGCGGCTTTGGAATACATGCTTCAATAGCTGCTTTTGCTGCAATGTTTATTGTTCAGGGTGTGCTTGGAATATTCGAGATTAAGGTAATGCTTGATGCTAAAATGCAGATGGTCAGAAATATTTTAATGCCATTATTGGCTGCAGTCGGATCCGGCCTTGTTGCTTTAATGCTCGACAGACTTCTGGTAAATGTAATAGGAGAAATACTGACTCTGATAATTGCTTTGGTTCTTTCATTTATTCTTTATATGCTGCTTTTGATTATTCTAAGAAGTGTAAACAGATATGAAATTGAACGTATGCCTTTAGGAGATTATTTTGCTTTGGTTTCAGATAAATTATACGGAGAAAGGAACTAAACTTTGTCTTTTCAAAATCATGTAATTGTAGGTGGAGCAGGTGCTTCCGGCTTATGTGCAGCCATTGCGGCAGCCAGGGATGGAGCATCAGTTACAGTTATAGAAAAAACAGATTCTATCGGCAAAAAACTGTCTATGACAGGTAATGGTAGATGTAATCTGACTAATTTAAATTTATCCGAGAACGATTATAATAACGATGCCAAAAAAAGAGTAAAAGAATTACTGAAACGATTCGGTGTCAAAGAAGCTACTGATTTTTTTAAGTCACTCGGCTTAGTAATAAGCAGTGAAGAAGGATATATTTATCCATTTTCCGGTCAGGCTTCATCCGTGGTTAATGTTCTTGTAAATGAATGTAAACGACTTAATGTCGAATTTGTTTTTAATGAACAGATCAAACAGATAATCAAATCCGAAAACGGAAAAATTATTGTCAAAACAAATAAAAATGATTATTTTTCGAAAGCAGTCATACTTGCTATGGGTGGACTTGCCGGGCCTAAAACCTGTGGCGCTACCGGAGACGGATATTATATCTGTGAAAAGCTTGGAATGACAAAAAAGGAAACCTTACCTGCGTTAGTGCCACTTTTAGCTGAGGATGATACACTTCCACAAGAAAGCGGTGTAAGGTCAATTGCCAGGGTTACATTCATGATAGGCGATGAGATTATTGGCTCTGAATACGGAGAAGTGCAGATTACAGGGAAAGGAATATCCGGTATACCTGTTATGCAGGCTTCGGGAACGGTGGCTTGGCATCTTAGAAAAAAAAGGCCTGTTACCTGCTCTATAGATTTTTTTCCGGGATATAATGAAGAGGAATTTGAAGAACTTGTAAACAGATTAGTAAATCTTCCCGGTGAGAGAAGGTTAGGTGAACTTCTGGAAGGATTCTTTAATTCTAATATAAATGAAATGATTCTTAGAAGAATGAAGATTAATAGTAATATGAAGTTAAAAAATGTTGGCGAATCAATGCTGACCTGTATACTTCATAAATACAGAGATTTAAGAATTGAAATTAAGGCAACAGCGGATTATAAAAAAGCACAGGTTACACGAGGGGGTATCAGCTTAGGCAATCTTGATGAATGTTTACAGTCGAAAAGCACTCCCGGGGTATTTGTTGTGGGCGAACTCTGTGATGTTGACGGAAGGTGCGGCGGTTATAATCTACAGTGGGCCTGGACAAGCGGATATATAGCAGGAGAGGCGGCCAGCTGCTTATGATAAGAATTAATTCAATAAAGATTATTAACAGTGGCTTTGAAAAAATGCCTGAGGGCAAAGAAGAACAAAGAGCTTTAATAAATCGAAAACTAGTAAAAAAGGCATCAAAGCTTTTGAAAATAAATGCTTCTGATATAAAAGAACTGATAATAAAGAAGCATTCTATTGATGCCAGGAAAAAATCTGAAATAATGGATATTTATGTTGTAGATATAAGTCTATCAAATCCCGGCATATCTGAAGAAAACATTATAAAAAAGTCAGGATGTAAATCCGCTATAACAGTAAAAGAAAAAAAATATCATTTTCCGAATAACAGAGAAGAAGATGAAGTATTTAAACGTAATTTTGACAAGAAACCTGCAAGACCAATTATTGTAGGATCAGGCCCTGCAGGACTTTTTTGTGCTTATGAGCTTGCTCTTTCAGGCTATTGCCCCATAGTTCTTGAACGTGGAATGGATATAGATAAAAGACATGAGGCTGTTTCTGCTTTTTGGAGAGGTGAGGCACTAATGCCTGACGGAAATGTTCAGTTCGGTGAAGGCGGAGCAGGTACTTTTTCAGATGGAAAACTTAATACCATGGTTAAAGATAAAAATGGTCTGGGCTTTGAATGCCTTAAGATTTTCCACGAGCATGGTGCAGCTGAAGACATCCTGTTTGAATCGAAACCACATATTGGAACTGATGTACTTAGAACTGTAATAAAAAATATCAGAAATAAGATTATAAGCTATGGTGGTGAATTCCATTTTCAAACAAAAGTTACATCTTTGATAATAGAAGGAAGAAAAGTAAAAGGCGTAAAATGTGACGATAATAGTGAATTTTTGTCTGATATAGTAGTTCTTGCCATAGGTCATAGTGCAAGAGATACTTTCTATCAATTGTCAGATCAAAATATTGTTATGGAGCCAAAGGCTTTCGCAGTCGGATTAAGGGCCGAGCATCCACAAAAACTTATAAACAGATCTCAATACGGAATTGACAATCCCCAAAGTCTCCCTCCGTCCCCGTATAAAGTTACTGCGAGAAGCAGTGATGGTAGAGGCGTATACTCTTTTTGTATGTGCCCCGGAGGATATGTGGTTAATGCTTCATCAGAAGATAAGAGACTTTGCGTAAACGGAATGAGTTATTCAGCCCGTGATGGTAGGAATGCCAACAGTGCTATTGTAGTAACGGTTGAACCTAAAGATTTTGGTTCGGATGATGTACTTTCAGGTGTTGAATTCCAGAGAAGACTTGAAGAAAAGGCATATGCAATTGCTAATGGTAAAGTTCCTGTAGAATATTTTGATGATTTTAAAAGTGCCGTATATGGAAATGAAAACACCAATAAGGACAAGAGAGACAGAAACCTGCCATGTATAAAAGGTTTGTGGGAATTTGCACCGGTACATGAAATACTTCCTAAAGACATAAATGTATCTATTGTTGAAGGAATGGAACATTTCGGAAAAATCATTCATGGCTTTGATTCTGATGAAACCATATTATCAGGAGTAGAAGCAAGGACATCATCACCTGTCAGAATTAACAGAGATGAAAATTTAGAGGCTATTGGTATTGAAGGGCTGTATCCCTGCGGCGAAGGTGCAGGCTATGCAGGAGGTATTACATCAGCAGCAATGGATGGTATGCGTGTGGCCGAAAAAATTGCCATACATTATAAATCAGGTAAAAATTTTTACAGAAAAAATATGGCAGACAGACGGGATAAACTTGATGCTGACGAAAAAAATAGTCTTAGCGGGAGAATCGCCAGGCGAATTGTAGAACTTGATGAATACAAAAAGGCTAAGAACATTCTGATTTACTGCAGTATCGGGAATGAAGCAGATACTAATGGAATAATTAACGCAGCATTAAATGATGGAAAAGCGGTTTTTTGTCCCAAAATAACAAATAAAAAGGACAGGGTAATGGAATTTGTACGTATAAGATCTAAGGAGGATCTGATATCCGGTTCATATTCGATACCTGAGCCTTTATACGATAAAGATTCTGAAATATATAATTCCGATAGTGAATATACACTTCTTATTTTACCTGGACTTGTTTTTGATAATATCGGAAACAGAATAGGTTATGGCGGAGGATATTATGATAATTACATGATTCGCTTTAACGGATCGATATTGAATGGTATTATGAAAACCATAGCCATTGGATATGATTTTCAGGTTCTTAAGGAAGATATTTCCGATTTTATGAGTCAAAATGATGCGAAAGTTAATATGATTGTGACCGATAAGGAGACATTTGATTATGAGCACAGGAGCAAGCATTAAAGAAACTATACATAATATTGGCAAAAAGGCTTATGATGCAAAATTTGAGCTTTCAAAAATGACTGAAGAAAAAAAGAATGAAATTCTTTTAAAAGTAGCAGAAGCTTTAATTGATAATTCAGAGATAATCCTTAAGGCCAACGAAAAGGATATAAAACGCGGTGAAGCAAACGGGATGCATAAAGGACTTCTTGACAGACTGCGACTTACGGATACAAGAATCATGGATATGGCTGAAGGAATTAAACAGGTAGTTAAATTGCCTGATCCTATTGGTAATGTTCTTGATGATTGGAATCTTGAAAACGGTTTAAATATCAAAAAGATTTCTGTGCCTCTTGGTGTTATCGGTATAATATACGAGTCAAGACCTAATGTTACTGCCGATGCTTTCAGTCTGACATTTAAAGCAGGTAATGTAGTTATATTAAAAGGCGGCTCCGATGCTATAGAATCAAATATGGCTATTACAAATGTAATCCGTGATGTAATAAAAGAAAATGATCATAATCCGGATTATATTCAGCTTATTCCTTTTACCGACAGAAGTGCTGTAACAGAGCTTTTATCTTTGCGTGAATACGTTGACGTAATTATTCCGAGAGGAAGTGCAAGACTGATCAAGACTGTATGTGAGAACAGTATGATTCCCGTAATTGAAACAGGAAGTGGAAACTGTCATATTTACGTCGACAAAGAAGCTGATCTTCATAAAGCTATTCCGATAATTATTAATGCCAAAACCCAAAGAATAGGTGTATGCAACGCTGCAGAGTCACTTGTTGTGCATGAAGATATTAAGGAAGAATTTTTACCGCTTCTTCAGAAGGCGATGAATGAAAATAATGTTGAACTAAGAGCAGATGAGGATTCAATAAAAATCTTAAAGGATGCAAAGCTTGCTAATGAAGAAGATTTTGGAACAGAATATCTGGATTATATTCTTTCTGTAAAAACTGTTAAAAGCGTTGAAGAAGCAATTGAACATATAAATAAATACAATACAGGCCATTCAGAAAGTATAATTACTAAGGATAAAGAAGCAGCGGAAAAATTCCTTAAAGGTATTGATGCAGCTTGTGTTTATGTAAATGCATCCACAAGATTTACTGATGGTTTTCAATTTGGTTTTGGTGCAGAAATTGGAATTAGCACACAAAAATTACATGCAAGAGGACCAATGGGACTAAAGGAACTTACATCCTACAAGTATGCAATTACCGGTGACGGACAGATAAGAAAATGACAGAAAGAATGATTGAATAAATGAAAACTAAAGAAGAAATAGAGAGATTAAGACAGGAAATAATTACTGTATCACTTGCACTTTTGGAACAGGGCCTTATTGTCAGAACATGGGGGAACATAAGCGCAAGGATTGATGATAAGCATTATCTTATTACACCAAGCGGTATAAAATATGAAGATTTAACACCGGAAATGCTACCGATAGTTTCCGTTGATGATAATTCATATGTAGGTGAATATAAGCCTTCAAGCGAAAGCCTTGTACATTCTGCAATTTACAGTACAAGGAGCGATGCTGAATTCATAATCCATACACATCAGGTATATGCTACATGTGTGGGCGCACTTGGAAAAAGACGACTTAAGGCTGAACTAAAAGAGAAAAAGGTTGTTTTTCCTGTTGCAGCATATGCGCTTCCAGGTACAAAAGAGCTTGCTGACAATATAAAAGCGGCATCCATAAAGTATGCGGAAACAAGAAGTATAATAATGGCAAATCATGGAGCCATTTGTTTTGGTCATAATGCAGAGGATGCTTTTAGTGAAGCAATCAAGCTTGAAGTGGCTGCCAGGAAATATATCTTTGATATTTGCAAAACAGAAATATCAAATGACGTGGAAGAAGGATTTTCCAGTAAACTGGAAGAAGGTAAAATAGTTTACTTAAGAAACGATACTCCTGAACGTGTTAAGATTATCCATCAGACAATTTATGCGAAAAGACCTGATGTTACCTATATTTTTCACAATAAATCAGAAGCGGTCATGACAATTTCAAGACGCGTTAATCATATGAGACCACTTTTGGATGATTTTGCTCAGATAATAGGGACGAGTTTGCGAATACCGACAGCAGAGGGGGCTCCTCTTACTGTTAAGAAAAATATAAATGCTGTATTTGCATATAATGATGGGGCCTATTGCCTTGGAAATACTGAGGATGACGCAAAAGCTGCGGCTATTGTTCTTGATAAGGGATGCATAGCACATATTGCTGTTATGCGTTTTGGAGAAGGAAGATTCATTTCATTATATGATTGTTTTAAGATGAACAGAAACTATAGAAAAAATTATAGTGTCCTTGCAAATTCTGTAAAATAACATAAAATTATACTATAAATAACTAACTGCGAGGTGACAGATATGTCTAAGGAAAATGATAAGTATGTAGCTTATGTTGCGAGCTATACTTCTGGATCAAAAGAGAACTATGGCATTCGCATATATGATGTGGATATGAAAAATGGAAGAATGACTGAGAAAGAGAAAGTTAAAATAACAAATTCTTCTTACATAGTTCTGTCACATAGTAAGGAAACACTTTATTCTATTACTGATGCCGGCGTTGAGGCTTATCATATTGAAGACGATGGTAGTCTTACAATTCTTAACAAGGCATCAATAAATGGTATGCGTGGCTGTTATATTAATATGGACCAATATGACAGATTTCTTGTTTGCGCAGGATATCATGATGGTAAGGTTACTATTCTTGAACTTAAAGAAGACGGAAGCATTGGGGATATTACTGATGAGAAATTTCATAAAGGTCTTGGAACAATAGCGGGTAGAAATCATACTCCTCATGTTCAGTGTATAAAAGTAACAAAGGATAATAAATATCTTTTAGCTGCAGATCTGGGCATGGATCGAGTCAATGTTTACAGATTTGATACAGAGCATGGTAAAATTTCCGATATTGATGTTATTCATTGCGATCAGGAATCATCACCGCGTCATATGCAGTTTTCAAAAGACGGTAGATTTCTTTATGTTGTATTTGAGCAGCAGTGCAGCATAAATGTTTATATGTACACAGAAGAGAAGGGAATTCCTTCATTTGAAGAAATTCAATCTGTGCAGAATTCTGATGAACAGGACACAATAGGTGTAGCAAGCAGTGCTCTTAAGTTTTCTGATGACTACAACTATCTTGTAAGTTCAGTGGCAGGAGAGAACAATGTTATAGTTTACAAAGTTGATAAGGAAACAGGTCTTCTTACCAAGAAGATTGAGCTTCCTATATCAGGTGAGTATCCGAAGGATGCATGCCTTTTCCCTGATAACAAGCATCTTGTTTCACTTAATCAGGAATCAAACACAATGACATTCTTTAATATCAACTTTGATAATAATACTCTTGTAATGAATGGTCCCGAACTTAAAGTAGACAGACCGAACTGCATTATTTTCCATAAACTTGGAGAGAGAATAAAAGTAAGATAAGGTAATAAAAAGCAGGCTGCCGCAACATTGCGGCAGCCTGTTTTGATACTATAGGATAAAACCATGTATTTATCACAGGATGCAAATAAAAAATCATTTCTTATAAAAATCAATCAGACTCGATGCTTTTGCATGCATGTTTGACATAAGAAGGTCAAGTACGGTAAATGCACACATACATTCAACAACAACTACGGCTCTTGGAACAACAACAGGATCATGACGGCCTTTGATGTTAACTTCAATTTCAGAACCATCACGTTTTACAGTGCTCTGTGATTTGGATATGCTGGGAGTGGGCTTTATATGAGCTCTGAGAATTATTTCAGACCCGTCACTCATGCCACCTAGTATTCCGCCTGAATGATTTGTCATTTTTATAATATTATGATCAGAGTCAGAACAAAAGGCATCATTATTTGTGCTTCCATATGAAGAAGATACAAGAATTCCGTCGCCAATTTCTACTGCTTTTACGGCACCGATACTCATTATGGCGTGAGAGAGCATTGCATCAAGCTTATCAAAGACCGGTTCACCTATACCTACCGGTAATCCGGAAATTTTACATTCAATTGTTCCGCCGACAGAGTCACCGTTTTCCCTGCACTCATTTATAAGACTGATTGCTTCTTTGTCAGCAGCTTCATCAGGCATTGCAGTTATGGATTTCAAAATCTGAGCCCTATCAATATTTGAAGTATTGGCAACAACATCTCCTATAGATTTTGTATAGGCAGTGATTTCAATACCCATTTCTTTTAAAAGTTTTGAACAGATTGCGCCTGAAGCAACTCTGCCAATTGTTTCACGACCTGAAGAGCGACCACCACCTCTGTAATCTCTGAAACCGTATTTTTTATCAAAACAAAAGTCTGCGTGTCCCGGTCTGTAGTATTGTGCAATTTCGGAATAATCTCCGGATCTTTGAGAAGTATTTTTTACAATTAATGAGATGGGTGTACCGGTTGTTTTGCCTTCGAAAATACCGGATAAAATCTCTACTTCATCAGCTTCCTTTCTTGGAGTGGTGATTTGTGATGAACCGGGTTTTCTTCTGTCCATAAAGACCTGTATGTCAGATTCGGACAATTCCATTCCTGCAGGGAAACCATCAAGAACTACTCCTAATGCTTTCCCATGAGATTCGCCCCAGGTCGTCATTGTTATATTATTTCCAAATACTGATCCGCTCATATAATTTATTTCCCCTTTTTGAAATAGTTCTTTATATTTTTACATAGAAAGGACTATATTACAATGAAAAATGGGGGTGTCTATGCATAATTATGTTACTATTATTTACTTTTTCTGAAAAAAATCTTAAATTTTTCTTTAAATATATAAAAAAAGAGATATAATATAAAAGTATAACTTTCTTTATGAGGTATATGGGGGAATGCAAACAAATCATTTACAAATGGGGCCGACCTATAAAGATAAGGTCATAGATAATGCCCGACGATTAAATAGTAGATATAGGAGATTTAGATTTTTGGGAACGCTTTATGCAGTATTGGCGCTACTCTTATATAATATAGCACTACATTTTTACCATAATGTCAAAAAAGATACATGCCTGGTTGCTGTTTTATTTTTCTTTATTGCAAGCAGTAGTTTTACTTATCCTGAAGCGCTTAGCTTAAATGTGAGCTTTGTATCAGATTTTAATGATGATGATACTCAGTACTATACAGCAGATGCATTTGACGCAGTATCGCCTGAGTCAGAGGTTGAATTGGCTGCTGTTACTGTTGTAGATAAATCAAAATTCATTAATGATGTCGATACGGTATCAGAGGATCAAGAGCTTCAGGAAGGATTTTTACTGGCAGATACTTTGAATCCCGTAAGTGATGAGAATGATGAGAATTTTAAGACAACTGAATCCGAACAGAATTCTGCATTTGAAAAAGATGACTGGAAGCTTATTCTTGTAAACAAACAACATCCAATTCCCGAAGGATATGATTTTCCTCTCGGAGAAATTGACAATACGATGAAATGTGACGAACGTGTTATTTCATCGTTAATGTCCATGTTAAGGGCTGCTGCAGGTGAAGGAATAAATCTTGCAATATGTTCGCCGTACAGAGATAGTGGAAGGCAAGAGGGGCTTTTTGCCAGAAAAGTAAATTATTACCTGGAAGAAGGACTGTCATATATGGATGCATATAATTTTGCATCTCAGGCAGTTACGGTCCCGGGTTCTTCAGAACATCAAATAGGACTTGCATTTGATATTGTATGCGGTTCCTATTATAATCTTGATGAGGGATTTGGAGATACTGAGGCAGGCAAATGGCTTGCTGAAAACAGTTATAAATATGGGTTTGTAGTTCGCTATCTTAAAGGTAAGGAAAATATAACCGGTATCGAATATGAACCCTGGCATTTCAGATATGTAGGAGTTGATGCTGCTACTGTTATGTACAATGAAAACCTCTGTCTTGAGGAATTTTGGAATAATTATTTGTATGATTGATTATTGGGGCTGTTGTGGAGGATATAAACAACAGCCTTTTTGTTTGAGCAAGGTGCCGTTCATTAACGAGAATTAAAAATGGATGACGGTACTTGCAACAGATAGGATTGAGTCAGCAAATATTTAGTATATTTAAATGAGAGGTATAAAATGTATAAATTATTAAAAAAGGAAGGAATGGCAAAAAGAGCTGAATTTCAAACAGTTCACGGAACCATTCAGACTCCTGTATTTATGAATGTCGCTACGGTTGCTGCAATAAAAGGCGCTGTATCTACAGAGGATTTAGAACAAATTGATACTCAGGTAGTGTTGTCGAATACATATCATCTTCATTTACGTCCCGGTGATGATGTTATTTACAAAATGGGTGGATTGCATAAGTTTATGAACTGTAATAAACCTATTTTAACGGATTCCGGCGGATTTCAGGTTTTCTCACTTTCCGAAAACAGAAGAATTAAGGAAGAAGGAGTTTACTTTAGATCTCATATTGATGGTCATAAACTATTTATGGGTCCGGAAGAGAGTATGAGAATCCAATCGCATATTGCTTCAACAATTGCAATGGCATTTGATGAGTGTCCTTCTGCACGTGCTGACCATGATTATGTGAAAATGTCTGTTGACAGAACAACCAGATGGTTAAAGCGTTGCCAGGATGAGATGAACAGGCTAAATGCTCTTCCGGATACAATAAATAAAAATCAGTTGTTGTTTGGAATAAATCAGGGTGCGATTTTTGATGATCTCAGAATAGAACACGCAAAGCGCATTTCTGAAATGAATCTTGATGGATATGCAGTTGGTGGACTTGCTGTGGGTGAAACGCATGAAGAAATGTATCATGTACTTGATATTGTTACTGAACATCTTCCGGAAGATAAACCCACTTATCTAATGGGAGTTGGAACACCTGCGAATATTCTTGAAGCTGTTGACAGAGGAATTGATTTCTTTGATTGTGTTTATCCGAGCAGAAATGGAAGACATGGACATTTATATACAAAAAGAGGACATATAAATCTCTTAAATGCAAAGTATGAGCTTGATGACAGACCGATAGAAGAAGGATGTAACTGTCCTGCATGTAGAAGATATTCCAGAGCCTATATAAGGCATCTTCTTAAGTCCGGAGAAATGCTCGGTATGAGATTGTGCGTATTACATAATCTGTACTTTTACAATCACCTTATGACAGATATAAGAGATGCTCTGGATGAAGGCAGATTTAAAGAATTCAAGAAAAAAACACTCGATGCAATGCTTGAATTTGATTCTGAAGAACCCGCTGTTCGCTATGATATTGCTAAAGGATGGAAAAAGGGTTAAATTGTGTACTTGTTAAAAAGTGCTATTAATTGTAAGATACTACATATGTTTAATAAAAGGTAATTTGGAGGTTGATATGAGTTTTGTTAACACAATGGCTCTTGAAAGTGCTGGGGCTGTAAACGGTACCGGAAGTATGATGATAATTCTGGTTTACGTAGCTATTTTTGCGGTTTTGTATTTTATTATGATCCGCCCTCAGAGAAAAGAGCAGAAGCAGAAAGCACAGATTCTTTCTCAGCTTGCTGTAGGTGACAGCGTGAGAACTACAGGAGGATTTATCGGTACTGTTATTGATATCGATGATGAGTCATCTACTGTAATCGTTGAATTTGGTAATAATAAGAATTGCCGTATCCCTATGGTTAAGGAAGCTATCGTTGAGGTTGAGAAGCCTGAAGATGCTGTTAAGGACAATTCTAAGGATGAGAAATCCAAGTAACTTAAAAGAAGACTGGTTTCAGTCTGCATTATAAAGTGGACAGCCGGCGAACAGTTTTTTGCCGGCTATCATTATATAGGGAGAAAATATATGAAGATGGGGATAACCTGTATACCTGGTGATGGTATAGGACCGGAAATTGTTTCAGAAGCAAAGAAAGTACTCGAAAAAGTATGTGAAGTTTACGGACATGAAATCGAATTTACCGATGTCCTTATGGGAGGAGCTTCCATTGATGCATTTGGAAAGCCTCTCACGGAAGAAACTATTGAAACATGTAAAAAGGCTGATGCTGTTCTTATGGGATCAATCGGAGGAAATACGTCGACTTCTCCCTGGTATAAGCTTGAGCCATCTCTCAGACCCGAAGCCGGTCTTCTTGGCCTTCGGAAATCCTTGAATCTATTTGCAAATTTAAGACCTGCATTTTTATATCCTCAGCTTCAGGATGCCTGCCCGCTTAAGGCAGAGACATCTGAAAAAGGATTCAATCTTCTTATTATGCGTGAGCTTACAGGTGGATTGTATTTTGGTGACAGATATACAAAAGAAATTAATGGTGAGCTTGTTGCCACTGATTCTCTTGTTTATAAGGAAAGTGAAATCAGAAGAATAGCAATAAAGGCTTTTGACGTAGCAATGCAGAGATCAAAGAAGGTTACCAGTGTGGATAAAGCGAATGTTCTGGATTCTTCAAGGCTTTGGAGAAAAGTTGTGGAGGAAGTTGCTGCTGATTATCCGGAAGTTGAGCTTTCTCATATGCTTGTTGATAATTGCGCTATGCAGCTTGTCAAAGATCCGTCTCAGTTTGATGTTATACTTACAGAGAATATGTTTGGCGATATTTTGTCAGATGAAGCCAGCATGATTACAGGTTCTATAGGTATGCTTCCCAGTGCATCACTTAACGAGAGCAAGTTTGGCCTGTATGAGCCGAGTCATGGAAGTGCTCCTGATATTGCAGGAAAGGATATTGCAAATCCTATAGCAACCATTCTGTCTGCTGCAATGATGCTTAAATTTACATTCAAGCTGGACAAAGAGGCTGAAAGTATTGAAAATGCAGTGAAAAATGCACTTGAAGATGGTTACAGAACAGTTGATCTTATCAGAGGTGATGAGAGCATCGACGATAACAAAAAATGCGGATGCTCAAAGATGGGAGATATAATTGCATCAAGAATCGAAAGAAGCTGAAGAGGATTTAACTTTATACGATTATCTGCCACAGGAACCTATTGACATGGTAGTTGTGCTCACTGTAATAGCGATGTTCTTTTATTATATATGGCGCGCAACTTACCTTACTCCCTGGTATGATGAATTATATACATATTATTATTTTATAAGCAGGGGGCCTGCATACGCAGCTATTCATTGGCCGCTTCCCAACAATCATGTTGGATATTCAGTGCTGGCGTCTCTTCTTGACCTGTTTGGCAATTCATATATGGGCCTTCGGGGTATTTCCTTTTTCTGTGCTGTTTTAAATCCTTATCTTGTGTACAGAATATGTAGAAGGTTCCTGCAGGATTGGTACGCCTATGGGGCTATGGTGCTCTATTTTTCCAATATGCTTGTAAATGAGATGTCTGTGCAGGGGAGAGGGTATACACTTGCATGTACATGTTTTTTGATCACTGTAAGGCAGCTTACGATAATTTGCAGATCCGGTGAATTTAAACTTTTCGATTATATCGTGTTTGCGATTGCGTTGATTTTAGGGTTGTATACCTTACCAAGCAGTATTTACTGGGTAATCCCAACATGTATGGCTGCAGCAGTCTTTCTTCTTGTTAATGGATATAGAACATATGATTATCGGGGCTCGATATGGAATAGTAGATATTTTAAACGGCTGAAAAACTGCATTGTGACAGGCGCTATTTCAGCTGTGATCATTTTTTTACTTTATCTTGTCATATGGCTTTCAATAGGATCTAATTTCCTGATAAAGGATGAAAATTCAGTATATTTTGGTATGTCACATGTAAAGCTTATTCTTTCGCATCCTTTTGTCTGTGCTGAAAAAGGATTGGGCTATATGCTTTCACGGCCTTATATACAAAATGTTGGCAGGAGTGACTACTTTAGGAATTTTTTAAACTGGTTTAATTCTTTAAGCGGATGCATGTATCCTGATTTCAATGTTTTTACAATTGTCATGTCCATCTTTGCCTGTATTATTTTATTTTTTGAATGTATAAGGCATTTTGAGAACAGTAGAACAATTTTTAATCTGATCATGATTTTTAATTTAATAGGATATCCTATCATGATCATAATTCAGTCCAAGTTGCCTTATTATCATGTTTTTTCATATACAGGTGCTTTGACTGCGTTTATTTTCGCATTCGTACTGGAACATATAAGTGTAATGCTAAGATTTTTCATAAGGAAAAATGATAATTTTGCGAAAATCAGGCGATTAATTTATGTGACTCCGGTATTGCTTATGGTTATATTTTCTTTGATGATGATAACCAGACCCGATTATCACAATCAACTTGGTAATCGAGAGACCAATTGTTATAATGCACTTTATATTGCACATCCTGAAAATGCCAAAAAGATTTGTGCAATTGACTGCGATCAACAATATCTTTTGAAATTCGGATGGGATATTGAATGTGAAAATACAGATATATATGATTGTGATTATATACTCATAGACAAAAATATGATGGTAGAAGGCTATACAGGACCTGATTTTTGGAAGTGTTATTTGAATTACGAAACAATCCCATGGGATTATGTTAATTCAAATTACTATATTTTCTATGAAAATGAAGATTTTCTTTTATACAAGAAATAGGCAAATATAAGGAGGTTTTTTATGAACAGTGATCGTGTAATGGAAGGACTTCAACAGGCACCACACAGAAGTTTGTTTAATGCACTTGGCTTTACCGCTGAGGAGAGGAAGAAACCACTTATCGGTATTGTAAGTTCACAGAGTGATATAATTCCCGGACATATGGAACTGGACAGAATTGCGCAGGCAGTAAAACTCGGAGTTGCTGAAGCCGGAGGAATGCCTGTGATAGTCCCTGCTATTGCTGTATGTGATGGTATTGCAATGGGTCATATTGGTATGAAGTATTCGTTGGTTACCAGAGACCTTGTAGCTGATAGCACAGAATGTCTTGCTATGGCACATGCATTTGACGGTATGGTAATGATTCCAAACTGTGATAAAAATGTTCCCGGACTGCTTATGGCTGCTGCTAGAGTGAACATTCCTACAATTTTCTGCTCCGGTGGTCCTATGATGGCAGGTCGTATTCATGGTAAAAAGAAATCTCTTAGTGCCATGTTTGAAGCTGTTGGAAGTGTATCTGCAGGAAAAATGACAGACGATGAGCTTATGGAACTTGAAGAAAAGGCTTGTCCTACTTGTGGATCATGTTCCGGAATGTATACGGCTAACTCAATGAACTGCCTTACAGAGGCTATTGGTATGGGCTTACGAGGCAACGGAACAATACCTGCAGTATATTCTGCAAGAATAAGACTTGCTAAAAAAGCCGGTTATAAAATAATGGAGCTTGTTGAGAAAAATATTCGCCCAAGAGATATTATGACTAAGGAAGCCTTTGAAAATGCACTTGCTATGGATATGGCTCTTGGATGCTCAACAAATACCATGCTTCATATTCCGGCTATCGCTCATGAAGCAGGAGTTGAAATTAATACTGAGATAGCAAATGCAATTTCTGATCGTACACCAAACCTTTGTCATCTTGCTCCTGCAGGCCCTACCTATATGGAAGATTTAAATGAAGCGGGTGGTGTATATGCTGTAATGTCTGAACTTGCTAAAAAGGATCTTTTGCATCTTGATCTTATTACATGTACCGGTAAGACTGTAGGTGAGAATATTGCCGGTGTAAGAAATCTGGATCCGGAAGTTATCAGACCTATTGAGAATCCATATATGCCTAATGGTGGAATTGCTGTTCTTAAAGGAAACTTAGCTCCCGAGACCGGAATAGTAAAGCGCTCCGCAGTTGTTCCTGAGATGATGGTTCATGAAGGACCTGCAAGAGTATTTGATTGTGAAGAGGATGCAATATCAGCTATCCTTGGAGGTAAGATTGTTGAAGGCGATGTTGTCGTAATCAGATATGAAGGACCTAAGGGCGGTCCCGGTATGAGAGAAATGCTTAATCCTACGTCTGCAATTGCAGGTATGGGACTTGGTGCTTCAGTTGCACTTATTACCGATGGCCGTTTTTCAGGCGCAAGCCGTGGTGCTTCTATAGGTCATGTATCTCCTGAAGCAGCTGTTGGCGGACCTATTGCTCTTGTTAAAGAGGGAGATATCATTTCTATAGATATTAATAATAATAAACTTGATGTTAAGGTTTCAGATGAAGAAATGGCTAAGAGAAAAGCTGAATGGAAACCGAGAGAGCCAAAGGTAACAACAGGCTATCTTTCAAGATATGAGAAAATGGTAACGAGTGGTAACAGAGGAGCAATTCTGGAAATTAAATAATTTTGGGATATACTTTTATAAATAACTAAAAGGAGTACTTGATTTATGCAGCTTACTGGAGCACAAATCGTCCTGGAATGCTTGAAAGAACAGGGCGTTGATACGGTTTTTGGATATCCGGGCGGAACAATATTAAATGTTTATGATGAATTATATAAGCAACAGGATCAGATAAAACATATTTTGACATCACATGAACAGGGGGCTTCACATGCTGCTGACGGATATGCCAGAGCAACAGGAAAAGTTGGCGTTTGCCTTGCGACAAGCGGACCGGGATCAACAAATCTTGTAACCGGTATCGCATCTGCATATATGGATTCTGTTCCTATGGTTGCCATCACTTGTAATGTCAATCTTCCTCTTCTTGGAAAGGATACTTTCCAGGAGGTTGATATTGTTGGTATTACAATGCCGATTACAAAGCATGGCTATATTGTTAAAGACATTAAACAACTTGCAGATACTATAAGGAAGGCATTTGACATTGCAAGAAGCGGAAGACCAGGACCGGTAATCGTTGATATTACTAAGGATGTTACTGCTAATAAATGTGATTACAAGCCTGCTAAGCCTATTCATAAACAAAAGCCTTTAAAGTACACGGATGAAGATATAAATGCTGTAATTAAAATGATAGAGCATGCAAAACGCCCATACATTTATGTTGGTGGTGGTGCTGTTATTTCCGGCGCAGATGAAGAGCTTCTTACATTTGCGGAAAGAATACAAGCACCTGTGTGTGATACTCTTATGGGTAAAGGTGCATTTAGCGGTCATCATAGTCTTTATACAGGAATGATCGGTATGCATGGAACAAAAACCTCAAATTTTGGGGTAAGTGAATGCGATCTTCTTGTTACACTTGGCGCAAGATTTTCTGACAGAGTAATAGGTAACGCTAAAACTTTTGCAAAGAAAGCTAAAATTTTACAGATAGATATTGATGCTGCGGAAATTAACAAAAATATCCATGTAGATTTTTCTATTGTCGGAGATCTTAAAGAAGTTTTAAGTAAGATTAATGAGAAGCTTACACAGCAAAATCATACTGAATGGATATCTCATATAAAGGAATATGAGAAAAAGTTTCCTCTTGCATATGACAAGGATGCACTTACATGTCCCTATGTTATTGAAACACTCGATAAGCTGACATCAGGCGATGCAATTATTTCAACAGATGTTGGACAGCATCAGATGTGGACTGCGCAGTTCTTTAAATTCAAACATCCGAGAACTTTCCTTACTTCAGGGGGACTCGGAACAATGGGGTATGGTTTGGGAGCAGCTATCGGCGCTAAGGTTGGCATGCCTGATAAGACTGTTGTAAATATAGCCGGTGATGGTTGTTTTAGAATGAATATGAATGAGCTTGCAACTGCAAGCAGATATAATATTCATGTTATAGAAATTGTGATTAACAACCAGGTTCTCGGAATGGTACGTCAATGGCAGAACTTATACTATAATCAGCATTACTCAAACACAATACTTTCAGATAAGGTTGATTATTGCAAAGTTGCGGAAGCTCTTGGCTGTAAGGCTATTCGTGTAAATAAAAAGGATGATGTTGAGTCTGCCCTTAAAAAGGCTTTGTCTGCTGAAGGACCCGTACTAATCGACATTGCAGTTGATCCGGATGAAAAAGTATTTCCTATGGTGTCACCCGGAGGCTCTATAAGCGAAGCTTTTGATGAAAAAGATTTAGAAGGAAAAGACAGAGCATAAAAATCTGTTTGATGTGTGTATGAAAAAGAGGGGAATTTTATTTTTAATATTAGGATTATCGTTGGGGACGTTTGCAGTAATTTACTTGCTCCTGGGGTTCTATTATAGTGGCAGTTTTGCTTACGGAACATGGATAAATAATGTTTATTGTACAGGTAAGACTGTTAAAGAAGCTAATATGGAACTAAAAAATAATTGCTTCTACAATGGAGTTGTTATTACAGCAGCAAATAATGAATGTTTTTTTGTGGATTCTGAGTCAATAGATTTTACTGTTGACTTTAGTGATGAATTAACCAATATTATGGATTCACAAAATCCTTTAATATGGGGACGGAATTTTTTTATAGCCAGGGACAGAGAGATTACAGGAACTCCGAGCTTTAATGAAAATAAGTTAAGGGAGGTTCTCTCTTCCTGGAGTATTTTTGAAGATGTAGACAGGCCATATTATGAATTAAAAAGAAATGATGATGGTTATTACATTGAGGAATACACAAATAAAAAAGCAAATTTCGAAAAAATTTATGATTCTGTAAAGAACAGTATTACCAGTAAAGAATATGAAGTAAATGTTAGTTCTTTATCGGATTATTATGATGATGTAGCTGCTACAGATGATGATAAGAAGGTATATGACCTTTTTAAAAAGATTGATTCTTTACAGAAAACAAAGGCTTCATTACTTGTAGCTGATGACAAAATTGAGGCAAGTTCTTCTGATTATGCAGACTGGATGATTACTTTGGATAAGCTTGATAAAGCCAGAGATGAGGAAAAATCCGAAGATAATCCCGGAAGCGGATATTTTATTGCAGGGGATAAAGTTATTGAATTTCCCACTGATTACAGAGTTGAAGAAAATTTTATAACAGATAAGGATGGAAACATACTTATAAGCTGCTCAAATGTTTTTGACTTTGTAAAAAAGGGACTTAGTAATCTGGATACAAATGAATGTATAGATCGTTTTCAAAAAGATGGTAAAGGCCTTATTTATGTTAGCGGAAATAAAAACGGAAAGTTATATGATGAGAATAAAGAATACGAAAACTTTATTAATTCAATTGACGGTACAGGTCCGGATGAATCAGAAGTAGTCTTTCCCAATAAATCATTAGTTGTTGATGGGGCAGATCTCGGAAAAGAATACATACTTGTTGATATGGGTAAACAACATCTAAGGTATTACAAAAACGGGAGAATCTGTATTGAGTATGACATTGTTACAGGAAATACAGGGCTCGGAAGAGGAACACCTGTAGGATTGTACCATATTTACAATAAACGATATCATACAATTCTTAGAGGTGTGGACTATGCTTCATATGTTAACTTTTGGCTTGGAGTAAATAAAGGCATTGGGATACATGATGCAACATGGAGAAGTGAATTTGGGGGTGAAATATACAAACACTCAGGTTCACATGGATGCATTAATTCACCTTTGGATCTAATGGAAAAACTATACAATCAGGTAGAAGTAGGAGTTCCTGTATTGCTATATTATTAAATTATGGAATTTTTGTATTGAGGAAAGCGTTCTTTTTAGAACGCTTTTTCTTTATGTTTGGATATGGTTTATATAAAAAACAGAATAAAACTCTAAATAAATTTTTGTATAATTGCTTAAAAAGCATACTATTTTTACATGAAAAATATAAATAAATCATTTAAAAAAAAATAATAAAGCCCGAAAATAAGCTAAATAATTGATTAAATAAATAAAATAACATTAATTATGATATATATAGTTGACAAAAAATATTTTACGATTAGAATGATACATAAGTTAATGAAATTCGAATAAAAGAATTGCAAAAAAATATTTTATGTTTTGCGGTTTTTATTAAACCAAAGGAGGAATTATTCAGTGTCCAGAGTTTATAATTTTAGTGCGGGTCCGGCTGTACTTCCGGAAGAGGTTTTGAAACAGGCTGCAGCAGAAATGCTTGATTACAATGGCAGCGGAATGTCAATAAATGAAATGAGCCATAGATCAAAAGCTTTTGATCAGGTTATTCAGACTGCAGAACAGGATATTAGGGATCTTATGAACATTCCCGATAATTACAAGGTTCTTTTTCTTCAGGGAGGCGCTAGCCAGCAGTTTGCAGCTGTTCCCATGAACCTTATGCAGAACAAAAAGGCTGCTTATATTGTTACAGGCCAATGGGCTAAGAAAGCTCTTGCTGAAGCAAAGAAATATGGCGATGCAATAGAAGTTGCTTCAAGTGCCGACAAAACATTTTCATACATTCCAGATTGTTCTGATCTTGCAATTCCTGAGGATGCTGATTACGTGTATATTTGTGAAAATAACACAATATACGGAACAAAATTCAAGAAACTTCCCAATGCAAAGGGACATATTCTTGTGTCTGATGTATCTTCATGCTTCCTTTCAGAGCCTGTAAATGTTAACGACTACGGTGTTATTTATGGTGGTGTTCAGAAGAATGTCGGACCTGCCGGTCTTGTTATAAGCATTATCAGAGAGGATCTTATAAGAGATGATGTTCCTGATTATGTACCTACAATGCTTAAGTGGAAGACACAGGCAGATAATGGATCACTTTACAATACTCCTAACTGCTGGGCTATTTATATGTGTGGTCTTGTATTTAAATGGCTTAAGGAACAGGGTGGCCTTACAGAGATGAAGAGAAGAAATGAAGAGAAGGCTGCAATTCTGTATGATTTCCTTGATAACAGTAAGATGTTCAAGGGAACTGTAAGACCTGAAGACAGATCACTTATGAATGTTCCTTTTGTAACAGGCAGTGATGATCTCAATGCAAAGTTCATTGCTGAAGCAACCGCAAATGGTCTTGTAAGTCTTAAGGGCCACAGAACAGTAGGCGGTATGCGTGCTAGTATATACAATGCAATGCCCAAGGAAGGCGTACAAAAGCTTGTTGATTTCATGGAGAGCTTTGAAAAAGCAAATTTATAATAGTTTTCGGAAAGGATAAAAGAGATGTTTAAATATAAATGCCTTAATCCAATCGCAAAAATCGGATTGAATAATTTTACGGATCAGTATACAGCAGTTGATAATATAGACGATGCTGATGGAATTCTTGTACGTAGTGCAAATATGAACGAAATGGAATTCTCTGATAATCTGCTTGCAATCGCAAGAGCAGGTGCAGGTGTAAACAATATTCCTGTAGACAGATGTGCCGAAGAGGGAATTGTTGTGTTTAATACACCCGGAGCAAATGCAAACGGTGTTAAAGAAATGGTAATTGCTGCAATGCTTATTGCTTCCCGTGATATTATCGGCGGCGTTGAATGGGTTAGAGCCAATGCAGGTGACCCTGAAATTGCAAAGCTTACGGAAAAAACAAAGAAAAAGTTTGCAGGAACAGAAATTGCAGGTAAAAAGCTTGGAATCATTGGCCTTGGTGCAATTGGTGTGAGAGTTGCAAATGCCGCAAGAAATCTTGGTATGGAAGTGTATGGTTATGATCCGTATCTTTCTGTAGATGCTGCATGGAGTCTTTCTTCAGATGTAAAGCATGTAACTAACGTTGATGATATTTATTCAAAATGTGATATCATAACAATACATGTACCTGCGCTTGAGAATACAAAGGGAATGATCAATGCGGAAGCTATCGCCAAGATGAAGAAGGGTGTTATCATCCTGAATCTTGCGAGAGATATCTTATGTAATGAAGCTGATGTCCTTTCAGGGATCAATTCAGGAAAAATCAGAAAGTATGTAACGGATTTCCCGAATACAGTAACTGCAGGACACGATGGCTGTATCGTAATTCCTCACCTTGGTGCATCTACTGAAGAATCAGAAGATAACTGTGCTGTTAAGGCAGTACTTCAGATGAAGGATTTCCTTGAAAACGGTAACATTGTTAACTCTGTAAATATGCCAAGATGTGAGCAGGGAATCTGCACAGGACCGCGTCTTGCCATAATTCATAAGAATGTTTCCGGTATGATCGGTAAATTTACCCAGGTTCTCGGAAACGCTGACTATAACATTTCTAATATGACAAATAAGTCAAGAGGTGATTTTGCTTATACAATTATCGATGTAGAAAGTAGTATTTCTGATGAGCTTGTAAAGGACATTCAAAGCATTGATGATGTAATAAGAGTTCGTGTAGTAAGAAAGGACGTATAAACATGGCTGATATAAGAGCTTTTGCTGCATATAGACCGAGAAAAGATATTGCTGATAAAGTTGCAGCACTTCCTTATGATGTATATAACAGAGAGGAAGCAAGAGCCGAAGTTATAAGAGAGCCTATGTCATTTCTTGCTATTGACAGACCTGAGACTCAGTTTCCCGAAGATTATGATATGTATGCCAATGAGGTTTATCAGAAAGCACATGATATGCTTTGGGAGAAAATACAAAACGGTACCTTTGTACATGATGAGAAGCCATGCTATTACCTGTATGAACAGAGAATGGATGGCAGAATACAGACAGGTATTGTAGCGTGCAGTTCTGTTGATGACTATGATAATAATATAATAAAAAAGCACGAGAACACACTTGCTAAAAAGGAAGCAGACAGGATTCACCATGTTGATTCATGCAATGCTCAGACCGGCCCTATTTTCTTGTGCTATAGAGAAAACGATTCTATCAGAGAAGTAATAAACAGAGTTAAAACAGAGGATGAACCTTTATATGATTTTGTCACAAAGGAAGGCGTAAAAAGCAGAGTTTTTATCGTAGACAAAGATGAGGAAGTTACAAAAATTGCCAATGCTTTTAAGACAATGGACAGCATTTATATTGCTGACGGACATCATAGGTGTGCATCCGCTGTAAAGGTGGCAAAGAAAAGAAGAACAGAAGATCCTGATGCAAACGGTAATAAAGAGTATGATTATTTTCTGTCTGTTCTTTTTCCTGACAGTGAACTCATGATAATGGACTATAATCGTGTTATTAAAGATTTAAACGGTATGACATCAGAAGAGTTCATTGAAAAGATAAAAGAAAAATTTGATGTAATCCCTGAGAACACTGCGGTTAAACCAGCCAGAAAGTGCGAAATGGGAATGCTTGTTGCCGGGAAATGGTTCAGACTATCTGCGCATGATGATATCAAAAGCAGTGATGCTGTTGACGGACTGGATGTCAGCATATTACAAAACTATGTACTTTCGCCTCTTTTGAATATCAATGATCCTAAAAATGATCCAAGAATCGACTTTGTTGGTGGCATAAGAGGGCTTTCGGAACTAGAAAAAAGGTGCAATGAAGACTGTGTTTTGGCATTTGCAATGTACCCTACAGATATCCATGAACTCTTTGCAGTTGCAGACGCAGGACTGCTTATGCCTCCAAAATCCACATGGTTTGAACCAAAGCTTTTAAGTGGACTGTTTATTCATGCAATTTAACTTGACTTTGAGTATATTAATGTTAAGATGTTTTTGCCTGAAAAAAAGATTTAAAGAGGGCAGTATGCCATATGGCATATTGCTCTTTTTTCTATCTTATAGTGAGCAATAAAATAATATATAATGGAAAAAATGAAAAACTTTGGGAGGATAGATTATTGAATCTGGATCGTCAGAGAAAAGCGCCTGTATATGAAGCGCTTGAGAGGTTTAGGAAACAAAGAGTGGTGCCTTTTGACGTACCCGGACATAAACGAGGACGTGGTAATGCTGAGCTAGTCAGATTCTTAGGTGAGCAATGTGTAGGCATTGATGTTAATTCCATGAAACCTCTTGATAATTTATGTCATCCTGTTTCAGTAATAAAGGAAGCAGAAGAACTTACTGCTGATGCATTTGGTGCAGAGCACGCATTTTTAATGGTAAACGGAACAACTAGTGCTGTACAGGCAATGGTTTTATCATCAGTTAAACATGGTGAAAAAATCATTATGCCCAGAAATGTACATAAAAGTGCAATAAATGCACTTATTTTATGTGGCGCAATTCCTGTATATATTGACCCTAAGGTTGATACCAAACTTGGAATACCGCTTGGGATGGAACTTGTTGATGTTGAAACTGCTATAAAGGAAAATCCTGATGCTAAGGCAATTTTAATCAATAATCCGTCCTACTATGGCATTTGTTCAAATTTGCAGGCTATTGTTGATCTTGCCCATGCGAACGGAATGAAGGCTTTGGTTGATGAAGCACATGGGACCCATCTGTATTTTGGACCGAATCTGCCTTTATGCGGTATGAAGGCCGGGGCTGACATGGCTGCTATAAGTATGCACAAATCCGGTGGAAGCCTTACACAAAGTTCGATTCTTCTTTGCGGAAAAGGCGCAAATATAGGCTATATAAGCAGAATAGTAAATCTTACGCAGACAACAAGCGCAAGTTATCTTCTTATTTCCAGCCTTGATATTTCAAGAAGAAATCTTGCATTACATGGTCATGACAGCTTTGAAAAAGTAACAGGAATGGCTAAATATGCAAGAGATGAGATTAACGAGATTCCCGGATATTATGCGTATGGTCATGAATTAATTAATGGTGGCAGCATATATGATTTTGATGAGACAAAACTCGTGGTAAATACCAGAGGTGTTGGACTTACCGGTATTGAAGTATATGATCTTTTAAGAGATGAGTATGATATACAGATGGAATTTGGTGATCTGTCAAATGTAATGGCATACATTTCTATAGGTGACAGATTACAGGATATAGAGAGACTTGCCGGAGCTCTTGCAGACATCAGAAGATTGTATGCAAAGCCAGAGCAAAGCTTTTTCTCTGCTGAATATGTAACCCCTATAGTTAAGGCAACACCTCAGGAAGCATTTTATGCTGAAAAGGAATCTCTTCCTATTAAGGAAACTGTCGGAAGGATTTCTGCTGAGTCTGTTATGTGTTATCCGCCCGGAATTCCGATTATTTCTCCTGGTGAAGTGGTAACACAGGAAATTCTTGATTATATAACTACTGCTAAGGCAAAAGGCTGCTCTATGCAGGGACCGGAAAGTGAAGACATTTCTGCACTGCAGGTGATTAAATAATTTGGAGGTATCTATGCCACAGATGGATTACTGGTTCGGTGAGATGCACACCGATAATGTTAAGATTAACATCAGATTGAGCAAGCAATTATTTTCGGGATCCAGTGAGTTTCAGAGAATCGATGTTTTTGATTCTCCGGAATTTGGGAAATTCCTTGCTTCTGACGGTAATATTATTTTTTCCGAAAAAGATGAATTTACCTATGATGAGATGATAGTTCATGTTCCTATGGCAGTTCATCCAAAGGTTCAGAGGGTACTCGTTCTTGGTGGCGGGGATGGTGGTGTTGCCAGAGAGCTTAGTTATTATGATGAAATAAAGGTTATTGATGTTGTTGAACCTGATAGTATGTTTGTCGAAGTATGTAAACAGTATTTCCCCGATAATGCCTGCGGACTTGATGATGACAGAGTTCATATATATTACCAGGATGGATTAAAATTCCTTAGAAAATGCGAAGATATGTATGATCTGATTATTAATGATGTCACAGAGCCTCTTGGACATGAGGCAGGCCTGTTTACCAAGGAATTCTACGGAAGTTGTTATAAAGCACTTCATGATGATGGCATAATGGTTTATCAGCATGGAAGTCCTTTTTATGATGAAGATGAAGAAAGCTGCAGGGCAATGCATAGAAAGGCATACAGAGTATTTCCAATAAACAGGGTTTATCAGGCACATATTCCTACATGTCCTGCCGGTTATTGGCTCTTTGGATTTGCAAGTAAAAAATATCATCCGTTAAAGGATTTTAATCCGGACAGATGGGATGAAAGGAATATAAAAACGTGGTATTACACAACGCATCTTCACAAGGGGGCATTTATGCTTCCTAAATATGTAGAGGATCTTCTTCAGGAAGAAGAGGCAATGTCAAGATAATAGTCTTTTTATTGCCGTAAAAAATACGCATTTTAGATGAGGAGAATGGGATGAGCAGATTATTAGTTATAGGTTGCGGCGGTGTAGCACAGGTAGCTATACAAAAATGTGCACAGAACAGTGAAGTATTTACAGAAATGTGTATTGCTTCAAGAACTGTTTCCAAATGTGATGCTTTGAAAGAAAAGCTTGAAAAAGCAGGAACTTCTGTGAAAATAACCACAGATACTGTAAATGCCGATGATGTAGAAGATATTAAGAGAGTAATAAACAACTATAAGCCTGATGCGGTACTTAATGTTGCGCTTCCGTATCAGGATCTGACCATTATGGATGCATGCCTTGAGTGTAAGGTTGACTATATTGATACTGCAAACTATGAGCCTGAGGATACAGATGATCCTGAATGGAGAAAAATCTATGAAAAGCGTTGTAAAGAAAAAGGCTTTACAGCATATTTTGATTACAGTTGGCAGTGGGCTTACTTTGACAAATTTAAGGATGCGGGGCTTACAGCACTCCTCGGAACAGGCTTTGATCCCGGTGTAACTTCTGTTTTTACCGCTTACGCAAAAAAACACTATTTTGATGAAATCCATTATATCGATATAATGGATTGTAATGGCGGAGACCATGGTTATGCTTTTGCAACAAATTTCAATCCTGAAATTAATCTCAGAGAAGTTTCAGCGAACGGAAGCTATTGGGAAGATGGTCATTGGGTAGAGACGAAACCAATGGAAATAAAAAGAGAGTACGATTTCGCTCAGGTAGGTAAAAAGGACATGTACCTTTTGCATCATGAAGAAATTGAAGCTCTCGGCAGAAATTTCCCTGAGGTTAAGAGAATTCGATTCTTTATGACATTCGGTCAGAGTTATCTTGATCATATGAGATGTCTTGAGGATGTTGGAATGCTTTCAACAAGCCCTGTTATGTTTGAAGGTCGTGAAATTGTTCCGATACAGTTTTTGAAAGCTTTGCTTCCTGATCCTGCAAGCCTTGGTCCTAGAACCGTTGGTAAAACAAATATAGGTTGTATTTTCCGTGGTATCAAAGACGGAAAAGAACGAATCATCTATATCTACAATGTATGTGATCATCAGGAATGTTATAAAGAACTTGGAAGCCAGGCTATAAGCTATACAACCGGTGTCCCTGCTATGATCGGTACAGCACTGGTTGTTACAGGAAAGTGGAAGAAGCCCGGTGTATTTACTACAGATGAATTCGATCCGGATCCATATATGGAAATGCTTAACGAATATGGACTTCCATGGGTGGTTGAAGAAAATCCTGTTCTGATTGATTGATGAAATATTTGCTTAGAAAAAAGGGGCGGTCTCGGAATGGAGATCGTCCCTGTTTTATGCATTATTGAAATGCATTAGATTCTTATTCATTAAAAATCTTTTTTAGTGCACGCATAACATCACTTGCCATAAATGGTTTTACAACAAAATCTTTTGCGCCTTTTTTTAATGCAAGTACAATCATTGGTTCCTGTTTTTGGTCGGAACACATGATGACATTTGCATTGGAATCGAATTCCATAACTTGGGTTAATGCATCAATACCATTCATTACAGGCATATTGATGTCAAGAATTAAAAGATCGGGTTTCTTCTCTTTGTACTGATCAACTGCTTGTTGCCCGGTGGTTGCTTCACCTACTATTTCGTATTTTTCTTTATCAAGAGCTGATTTCAGCATTTCTCTCATGAATGTTGTATCATCTGCTATAAGAATTCGTTTGCGCATAATTACTCCCATCTGTAGTATATATTTAAAAGTTGTTTTACATTTCAAATTTTATATAAATAATTATTACAACAAAATTGAACAATATCAAAAAAAAAAGAGTTACAATTCTATTAATAAAAAATAAACAAAGGAATGGTTAAACATTTATATGGAATCCTGGTTATCTAGAACAGAGCTTTTATTAGGAAGCGAATCAATAAATAAATTAAAAAACAGTCATGTGGCAATTTTTGGTGTAGGAGGCGTCGGAGGATACGTTTGTGAAGCTCTTGTAAGAAGCGGTGTTGGCAAATTTGACCTTATAGACAGTGATACGGTGGCTTTGAGTAATCTTAACAGGCAGATAATTGCGCTTAACAGTACAATCGGAAGATATAAAACTGAGGTTATGAAGGAAAGAATGATTGATATTAATAAAGAGGTGATTGTTAATATTCATAATTGTTTTTATCTTCCTGAAAATGCTTCCGATTTTGATTTTTCCAAATATGACTACATAGTAGATGCTGTTGATACAGTTACAGCCAAAATTGATATAGTTTTGAAAGCAAAAGAATGCAAAACTCCTGTTATTAGTGCAATGGGAGCTGGAAATAAGACAGATCCAAGCAGATTCAGGGTTTCAGACATATATAAGACCAGCGTTTGTCCGCTTTGCAGGGTTATGAGAAGAGAACTGAAAAAAAGAAATGTTGATCATCTAAAGGTTGTTTATTCAGATGAAGAGCCTATTAAGACCGATGCCGGGAGAACTCCGGGCAGTACAGCATTTTCTCCTTCTGCCTGCGGACTTGTAATTGCCAGTGAGGTTGTAAAAGACTTAATAAAAGGATGAATGAAATGAAAATAAATGATTTAAAAACTCCTGTATATGTTATTGATGAAAGAAAATTAAGGGAAAATTGTGAAATACTAAATAGTGTTGAAGAAAGATCAGGGGCAAAAATCCTACTTGCGCAGAAAGCTTTTTCTGCTTACAGTACTTATCCGCTTATAGCAAAATATCTTTCGGGAACAACTGCTTCGGGCCTTTTTGAAGCAAAACTTGCATATGAAGAGTTTTATCCTGAAAAGGATAAAAATATCTGTAATTCTAAACCGGAAATACATGTGTTTGAACCTGCTTTTGACGATGATGAAATGGAAGAGATATGCAGGATATCCGATCATCTTATTTTTAATTCAATAAATCAGCTTGAACATCACAGAACTAAATGGGAAAAGGCTGTAAAAAGTGGCAATTTATCTGTTGGAATCAGAGTTAATCCGGAGTTTTCAACGCAGGAGGGACATGAAATCTATGATCCATGCGCACCGGGCTCAAGACTTGGCATAAGACTTTGTGATATGCCGGATACACTTCCGGCCGGTGTGGAGGGGTTTCATTTTCACACACTTTGCGAACAGGGATTTGAACCATTAAAGAATACATTTGAGGCTTTTGAAACTAAATTTGGAAAATATTTGAAGGACCCGATACATAAAATTAAATGGTTAAATCTTGGAGGCGGACATCATATAACCCGGAATGATTACGATAGAGACGGACTTATAGAGCTTATTAAATATATTATTACAAACTATGAGGTTCAGGTATATTTGGAGCCCGGTGAAGCAGTTGCATTGGACGCGGGATATCTTTTGACTACAGTTATGGATGTAATAAATACAGAAGCTTATCCTGTACTTGTTCTGGATACTTCCGCAGCATGTCATATGCCTGACGTTCTTGAAATGCCATACAGGCCTCCGCTTCAAAATAGTGGGGATGCAGAAGAAAAGAAGTATACATACAGATTATCTTCAAGAACCTGTTTAGCCGGAGATGTTATAGGCGACTATAGCTTCGATAAAGAAATATGCATAGGTGATAGACTGACTTTTGAAGATATGGCAATTTACAGTATGGTGAAAAATAATACCTTTAACGGTATGCCGCTTCCTGATATTGCCAAATTAAAAGAAGACGGAAGCACGGAGGTAGTTAAGCACTTTAGTTATAATGATTTTAAGACAAGATTATAAAAATATTTCATGCAAAGACTTAATAACTATTGTAGCGTAGTTTAACTATATGATAGAATTCATAAAGAAAATCGGAGGTGAATATAATGGAAAACGTTACAGTTTTAAATCATCCGCTTATTGAACATAAGCTTTCAATTCTTAGAGATAAACACACAGGAACCAAGCTTTTCAGAGAACTTGTAAGTGAGATAGGTGCATATCTTATATATGAGGCTATGAGAGATGTTAAGCTTGAAGTAACAACGGTTGAAACTCCAATTAAAACGATTAAAATGGGTCGCCTTAACGAGGATAATTATGCTTTTGCCCCTATTATGAGAGCAGGCATGGGAATGCTTGACGGTGTTCTTAAGGTAATCCCTAATGCAAAAATAGCACATGTAGGTATGTACCGTGATGAAACTACATATGAACCGGTTAACTATTTCTTTAAAGCACCGGAAGATATTGGAGAAAGAGAAGTTATAATTCTTGATCCCATGCTTGCAACAGGTGGTTCAGCATGTGATGCTATCGATCTTTTTAAGAAAAAAGGCGTTAAGAAAATGAGATTTATTTGCCTTATAGCTGCTCCGGAAGGACTTGAGAAAGTTACATCCGAGCACCCTGATGTTCCGATTATCTGTGCACATGTTGATGATATGCTTAATGAGAAAAAATATATAGTACCGGGTCTTGGAGATGCTGGTGATCGTATATTCGGAACAAAATAATCAAATTTGAGTTAATTTGCTTTAAAAAGCTGGAACACTTTTTAGGATAACCTTTTAAGAACGTTCCAGCTTTTTTAGGGAATAAATGCTGAGGTAAAAAATGACATTAAACAGCTATCCGATTAATGACGGATTTAGCATGCCTGCTGAATATGATCTTCACAAAGGAACACTGATGATTTGGCCCAGTCGCCCCGGAAGCTGGGGAAAAGATCCGATTAAAGCGCAGGTTGCATTTTGTAATGTTTATTCTGAAATATTAAAAAGTGAAAATCTTTATGTTATTGCAGATGAAGAAAATTATGAACATGCTATAGGCTTTATAAAACAAAATGTAAAGAATATAAAAAAAATTGTGGAATTAAGCAGGGAATCTTTTGATAAACCGGATTTAGATGAAATATTGGATGAGGGAGTTCTTTATCTTATAAAAAAGGAGACTGATGATTCCTGGGCAAGAGATGTTGGCCCTACATTTGTAAGAAACAACAGCGGCGAAATAAGAGGCATTGACTGGAAATTCAACGCATGGGGCGGTGAGGTTGACGGTCTTTATAAAAACTGGGATAAAGATGATAAAGTTGCTAATACCTTTTGCTCGCTTATAAAAAAAGATTGTTATGATGCTCATCCTTTTGTACTTGAAGGTGGTTCTATCCACTCCGACGGTGAAGGAACCATTATGGTTACCGAAAGCTGCCTTCTGAGTAAGGGCAGAAATCCTGATCTGACAAAGAATGAAATTGAGGAAAATTTAAAAAAATACCTCGGGGCCGAAAAAGTTTTATGGCTGCCTTGTGGAATTTATAATGATGAGACAAACGAACATGTAGACAATGTTTGCGCCTTTACAGCACCGGGGGAAGTCGTGCTTGCCTGGACCGATAATACGAGCGATCCTCAATATGATATGTCTTCTAAGAATTATGAATATCTCATTAAAGAAAAAGATGCACGCGGAAGACATTTAAAAATCCATAAATTGCCTATTCCGGATCATCCGGTATGTTGCACAAAAGAAGATATTGACAATTATATTTTTGAAGATGGTGAGGATGAGCGCGAAGTTGGCGAAAGACTTGCTGCAAGTTATGTAAATTTTTATTTTACAAATACAGAAATACTAGTTCCTGCTTTCGGTGGAATCAATAAAGATAGCGATGAAAGAGCGGTAAAAATACTTTCAGAAATCTGTAAAAACAGGAAAATTGTTCGGATAGACGCAGGAGCAATTCTTCTTGGAGGCGGTAATATCCATTGTATTACGCAGCAGATACCGGCAAATATTAGTAATATGCATAGAAAAATAATATCCTTTGAATAATAAACCAAAACAGAGAGGCAACTACTATGTACAAGGACATTTCATCTACAACTGTTGCTGCAATTCAGTTTGCATGCGGTAAAGAAGCTTATCATAATACTGAAATATCTGATGAAGAGCTTGTTCGTCTGAATATAAAAAAAGCTGATAAGCTTGTAAGAAAAGCTGCAGCTCAGGGAGCGCAGATTATTTTATTATCGGAGCTATTTGAAAGGCAGTATTTTTGCCAGGAAAGAAGATATGATTATTATGATTTTGCAACAACGACAGAAAAAAATCCGGCTGTGCAGCATTTCAGAAATGTTTGCAGAGAACTATCTGTAGTAATTCCTGTCAGCTTTTATGAAAAAGAGGGCAATGTTTTATATAATTCTGTTGCAATGATAGATGCAGATGGTGATGTTCTTGGAGTGTACAGAAAGACACATATTCCGGATGATCATTACTATCAGGAAAAATTTTATTTTACTCCGGGAGATTTAGGTTTTCATGTATTTGAAACAGCATATGGCAGAGTAGGTATAGGTATTTGCTGGGACCAGTGGTTCCCTGAGACAGCCAGATGCCTTGCGCTACAAGGTGCTGATATAATACTATATCCGACAGCTATTGGATCTGAACCTATTTTGAATGTGGACAGCTCCGGACATTGGCAAAGAACCATGCAGGGACATTCTGCGGCAAATATTATACCGGTAGTGGCGGCTAACAGAATAGGAACGGAAAATGTAATTCCATCCGAGGAAAACGGTGGTCAGTTGTCATCTCTTGTTTTTTATGGACATAGTTTCATGACAGATGAAACAGGAGATATTTTGAGACAGGCAGGAAATAATACAGAAGAAATTATTATGGCTGTTTATGATTTTAATGAAATAAGACAAAACAGGCTCTCATGGGGGCTTTTCAGAGACAGAAGACCGGAATGCTATAAAGAAATTACTGATTAAATTGTTCGGTAGTAAAGCAAAAAAATGAAATTATAAAAGCTTTTACTTTATCACATTAAAGCGATGCTCTTCTCATTTGTAAAAAGGTGTTATATAATTTCGTGGTATTTTGATATTTTATATGTTTTTTGAGGTAATTATATGACACTTATCGATGGGGAGAAGAACGGAGTTTATCTCGTAAAGGAGATGAATGTCGAAAAAGCGAATTACTCGCAGAGGCTTAAATCTATTGGCGTTGTCGATGGATCTCATATCAAAGTAATAAATAAAAAAGAACGCGGTGGTCTCATAATACAGGTAGAGAAAAAGCAGATAGCTTTATGCCACAATGTTGCATCGGGAATCATTGTTGAATTTGAAAAAAAAGAATATCCGGATGTTATGTAAAAAGCCTGAAAATTTATTTTATACAGAGGTGTAATGATGTCACAAAAGATAAGAACACGTTATGCACCAAGCCCAACCGGCAGAATGCATGTAGGTAACTTAAGAACCGCACTTTATGCTTATCTTATTTCAAAGCATGAAGGCGGTGATTTTATCCTCAGAATTGAGGATACAGATCAGGAGCGCTATGTTGAAGGTGCTACTGAAATTATATACAGAACTCTTGAGAAGACAGGACTTATTCATGATGAAGGTCCTGATAAAGATGGCGGGGTAGGACCTTATGTTCAGAGTGAAAGACAAAAACAGGGTCTTTACCTTAAATATGCTAAGGAACTTGTAGATAAAGGTGAAGCTTATTATTGCTTTTGTACACCTGAGCGACTGGCAACACTGACACAGGTTATTGATGGCAAAGAGGTCAGTGTTTACGATAAGCATTGCCTGCACCTTTCAAAAGAGGAAATAGAGAAAAACCTTGCAGAAGGTAAACCCTATGTAATAAGACAGAATAATCCAACTGAGGGACAGACGACTTTTAATGACGAACTTTATGGTGACATTACTGTAGATAACAGTGAACTTGATGATATGGTACTTATAAAGTCAGATGGTTATCCCACATATAATTTTGCTAATGTTGTAGATGATCATCTCATGGGAATTACTCATGTTGTAAGAGGGAACGAATACATTTCTTCTTCGCCCAAATACAACAGACTTTATGATGCATTTGGTTGGGAAGTACCCAAATATATTCACTGTCCGCTTATTACTGATGAAGATCATCACAAGCTTAGTAAGAGAAGTGGTCATTCTTCCTTTGAAGACCTCATTGAGCAGGGATTTTTAGCTGAAACAGTTGTTAACTTTGTTGCGCTTCTTGGCTGGTCACCTGAAGATAATACCGAAATAATGAGTCTTCAGGACCTTGTTGAAAAATTTGATTACAAGAGAATAAACAAATCACCTGCTGTATTTGATTATACTAAGCTTAGATGGATGAACGGTGAGTACCTCAAAAAGATGGACGATGATAAGTTCTATGAACTTGCTCTTCCTTATATGAAGGAAACCATTAAAAAAGACCTGGATTTACATAAAATAGCAACAATGATTAAAACAAGAATAGAAATCTGGCCTGATATTGCTGAGATGATTGACTTTTTTGAGGAAATGCCCGAATACGATATTTCAATTTATAAGCATAAGAAGATGAAAACCGATGAAGCATCATCGCTTTCTGTATTAAAGGAGCTTCTTCCTATTCTTGAGGCTCAGGAAGATTACAGTAATGATGCTTTATATGGCAAACTTCAGGAATATATAAAAGAAAAAGAGTATAAGAACGGCTATGTACTCTGGCCTATTAGAATTGCTGTTTCAGGTAAAGCCATGACTCCCTGTGGAGCTACCGAAGCTATGGAAATCATCGGAAAGGATGAAACTCTTAAAAGACTTAGAGCTTCTATAGCTAAGCTTGAGGCCTGAATTAAATATTAAATGTAATTCCGCTCAAATGCGTGCGATAAATCATGATAAGGGACCTGCTTGTGTTATTGCGGGTCCCGGGAGCGGAAAAACATTTGTGATCATTCAGAGAATTATTAATCTTATCCGGAAGGGAGTAAGCCCCGGATCTATTCTCACGATCACTTTTACAAAAGCTGCAGCTATTGAAATGCAGCAAAGATTTATTAAAGAAACTGATTCTATGTATCCGGAGGTTCTCTTCGGAACATTCCATTCCATTTTTTATCACATATTGGATAATAGAAATTTAACTATTATCAAAGAAAAGGATAAGTATAAATTACTTAGCCATATTTTGCATGGTCGAGATTACGACAACGAAATGATAAAGCTCATTTTGTCAGAGATTTCCAGGCTTAAGAATTGTGGAGGCAATCCTGAAGAACGAGATAAGTCAGTTCCTTTTTATGAAGATTTCCCAGAAATTCAAAATGAATATAATGTAATTATGAAGGAACAGGGATTGATAGACTTTGATGACATGATTATTTATTGCAAAGAGTACCTCTTACAAAGACCGGATATAAGGAAAAAATGGCAAAATAGATTGCAGTATATACAAATTGATGAATACCAGGATATAAACAAAACACAGTTTGAAGTTGTAAAACTTCTTTTAAACGATGAAAAAAATCTTTTTGTAGTCGGTGATGATGATCAGTCAATATACGGATTCAGAGGATCGGATCCCAAAATAATGCTGGGATTTAAAGAGGAATTTCAAAATTCAAAAGAAATAATCCTTGATACAAATTATAGATGCTCAAAAAAGATATTAAAGGCTTCAATGCAAGTGATTGAAGAAAACAAAATAAGGTTTAAGAAAAATATTGTATCAGGAAAAACAGGCTCTGAAGGTATGGTCGAAGGACTAAGTTATTCTGATAAAAAGGAACAGTACGTTGACATAATAGAACGAATACGAAAAAATGCCGCTATAGCTAATGCTTCAATAAGTAATTGTCATGTTTCCAAAAAAGTGGATATAGACTATTCGGATACTGCGATAATAGTGAGAACTAATACAGAGGCGACTGTAATTGCAAGAATGCTGAATGAATCCGGTATACCTTGCTCATATAAAGAAAAAATATTGGCTTTCCATGAAAAAAACGGAGTAAGAGATCTTATAGCGTATATGTCTTTTGTCTTTGGAGGCCAAAAAAGAACGGATTTTTTGAAGATAATGAACAAACCTTTGAGATATATAAGTAGAAACGCCTGTTTCAATGAAACAATAAATGAAAAGGATCTTGTTCTTTATTATGCAAAAGAAGGGAAAATTTCTATGACTACAACTGTACAAAGGCTGTTTAAAGCATTTAGGCTTTTGAGTAAATTAAGCCCGAAAGCCGCTATTCATTTTATAAGAGGGTACATGGGGTACGACAGGTATGTAAAGGAAAAATACATATCCAATATAAAATTATATAAAGAAATAATTGCTGATATGGACGAATTTGAGAAAATATGCAGTGCTTTTGACTATTATGATGAGCTTAGTGAATACCTTTCCAATATAGAAGATGAACTGAGGGAAATGAAAAAAATAAAAGTTGCCGATAAGAAAGGCATAAGGGTAATGACAATGCATGCTTCAAAGGGGCTTGAGTTTAAAAAAGTTTATCTTCCGGATTTGAATGAAGGAATAATTCCATCTAGAAAAAGCATAACCAAGGAGGAACTTGAGGAAGAAAGAAGGATGCTTTATGTTGCAATGACAAGAGCAAAAGATGAATTATATATTTCATACGTAAAAGGTACCAAAGAAAATCCAATGAGGATGTCAGCTTTTTTAAGGCCGATAAAAGGAATTTTTCAAGATAGTAATTATTGCGAAATGTTGATAAAATAATATTGTATTTTTAGAAATGAATATGCATTTTTAAATCAAAAAAATACAATCGGAGGGAGACTATGAATAAAGAATATAAATTTAATTTGGCTATGTTTATTGCTGCTATTTCATGTGCTGTTATATTTTCGGGTTGCGGTTCCGGAGGAGGATCATATAAGAATGCTGAAAGCTCATATGCACCTGAAGCTTCATATGAAACAGGAGAAGCGATGGCTGATGGTGCTCTTTATGATAAAGCGTATGATGATTATGATGCTGAGAATATTGAAAACACCACTGACTCTGAAGATATTACAAAGGAAAAGCAAAACTCAAAAAGTAAACGTAAGCTCATAACAAACATGAGCATGAATGCGGAAACAAAGGAATTTGATAAAACGCTTGATTTTATAAAGAAAAGAACTGATGAGCTTGGCGGATATGTAGAGAGCTTCAGTTCTGAGAAAAGCTCGTATAATGATGAGAGAACTGCTAATCTTACCTTAAGGATACCAGAAGAAAAACTGGAAAATTTCATTGCTGAAGTTTCTAAGGAAAGCAATATTACTTCTCAGGATATGAATGTTACGGATGTAACACTTACTTATGCAGATCTTGAAAGCCATAAAAATGCGCTTAGAGCAGAAGAAGACCAGCTTTTAACGTTAATGGAAAAGGCAGAGAGCATAGAAGAGATAATGCTTATTCAGGATAAGCTGACAGATGTACGCTATCAGCTTGAGTCTATGGAATCGCAGCTTCGCACCTATGACAATCAGATCAGCTATAGTACGCTTAGACTAACTCTGCGAGAAGTAATCGAGTATACACCTGAACCGGTGAAGGATCCTACATTTGCTGAAAGAGCTAAAGAAGGCTTTGCTGAGAATCTGGCTGCAGTTATTACTTTCTTTACGGAATTGGCACTTCTTCTTATTACACATATACCTGTTTTAGTAATTGTATTTGTGATCATAATTATTATTGTAATCTTCGTTAAGATAGCTGAAGCGAAGAGAAAAAAGCGTCTTGCATCAATGCCGGTTATGCAGCCAGTTGTAATACCAAACAGCCCTGTGACATATGGCCCCGGCAGACAGATGCCTTTAAATGGACAAATGCAGCAAATGCCGGCTGATAATCAAATGGAGGCAAATAACCAAATGCCCACAGGTGCTCAAACAAGTAATGAAAAAGCAAGTGATTCCGGCTCTGATACTATGGAAGGAAATACGGATATAGTTAATTCAAAAAATAATAATCCAGATGGTTCTCATAATAAGTGAGATGAAAATGTCCTTGGAAATTATAAAATCCAAGGGCATTTTTTTCTAATATTTTTTTAATAACTCATATTATTGTTATTGAATAACGCTAATGATATGATGAAAAAAAGTAGTTTATAGCTGAAAGTGTGTTGTTTTTACAAGCAATTAAGCCACGGAGATGTCTTTCAATGTTAAGAGAGACCATTGCAAAATTCAAAGAAGAAGAAGATAAATATTTTAATATATGTGAACATGACATAATCAGGATGAATATGCTGGTTCAGAAAAAGATGTCTATAACGCTGATAGGTGTCTACTTAGTTATGCTTATATTGGCCAAGCTTCTCCTTAAGGGATTCAGGATTCATTATATATATTATTGTCTGTTTGTAGTAATTGTTTTGTTCTTTATAACGAATCAATATTTGATTGAGAAGAACATAAGCATGAGATTTTGCAGAATGGAATCATTGTTTTTTTATGGCCTTTTGTATTTGACACTGATCTTTATTGATGTTTGGCCATATCGTGATCAACCTGCAGGATTATTTCCCTTTTTTTTGATAATGTTTTCAGTTATATATATAGACAGATTAAGACTTTATGCTGTTTTTGAACTACTTCTTTGTATTTGCTTTTGTGTTATATGCTATTTTAGAAAAGATAACTTTTACTTTTCCAGAGATGTTTTTTCGATAATTTCCAGTATTTTTATATCAGCTATATGCACAATAATACTTGTAAATCTGAGGATAAGAGAAGCTCTTAATTCAGCAAAATTTGAGCAAATGAGTGAAAAGGCAGCTGAGGCTGAGGCTAATGCGATTGCTGCAAATGGAGCAAAGACACAGTTTCTTTCACAGATGTCGCATGAAATCAGAACTCCTATAAATGCAATTCTGGGTATGAATGAACTCATACTCCGTGAATATGATGATCCGGAACTAAAAAAATATTCGCATGGAATAAAAACTGCAGGGAATACACTGCTTACGCTAATAAACGATGTTTTGGATTTTTCAAAAATCGAAGCCGGGAAAATGGAACTTTATACTGTGGATTATGATCTGGCAGGCCTTATATCAGAGCTTATTAATATGGTCGATGAAAGAGCAAAGAATAAGGGACTGGAACTAAATGTTGTTGTTAACAAAGAAATCCCTCATCTTCTTCACGGTGATAATGTCAGATTAAAGCAGGTAATTTTGAATATACTTACAAATGCCATAAAATATACGGAAAAGGGCAGCGTGCAATTTTCTGTCGATTATCTTACCGGCGGGCATCTTGATGTAAATGGTTCAATAGGCCTTAAAATCGCGATTTCAGATACAGGAATCGGTATAAGAGAAGAGGATATGAAAAGGCTTTTTGATCCTTTTGAACGCATTGAGGAATCAAGGAACAGGAATGTTGAGGGCTCAGGTCTTGGGATGAGTATAGTTCAGAAATTTCTCGAACTTATGAATTCTGAGCTGCATGTAAAAAGTGAATATGGAAAAGGCTCAACATTCTCATTTGTTGTTGAGCAAAAAACTGTTAGCTGGGAACCGATTGGCGACTTTAAGGTCGCTTATGACAGACTTATTCAGGATGATGGAAAATATTCAGAACTGTTTACGGCACCTGATGCTAAAATCCTCGTTGTTGATGATAATGAAATAAACCTTGTTGTAACACAAAATTTGCTTAAGGATACTCTGGTTGATATTGAAACAGCCTCCAGTGGTAAGGAAGCCCTTGAATTAACCGCAAAAACAAAATATGACATAATGCTTATAGATCATCAGATGCCTGAAATGGATGGTATGGAGTTTCTTTGGCGTCTTAAGAGTGATGAAAACAATCCAAATATAGATACTCCCAGCATAGCACTTACTGCGAATGCTTTTGCAGGTGCAAGGGAGGTATATATAAAATCAGGTTTCAGGGATTATCTTTCAAAGCCGATAATTGGAGATGCTCTGGAAAGGATGCTGCTTACGTATATACCTGAGGAAAAAATCAATTCTGTTGAAGAACATGAAAAGAAAAAGGTTTCTCCCAAAAAGACTGTTAAACATGAAAAAAGAGAACATTCACATAAAAAAGATGTAGTTGATTTTTATGATATACGAGAAAATTATAATGATGATAAAGAACTGTATGATGCAATTGGCCTTTTGATGAAACGAGCTAAGATAAGGCGATAATTGGAGGTTCGAGTGAACGCTAAGGTATTGATTGTTGATGATTCCGAACTGGACAGATTTTTCATTAAAAAGCTCTTGGAATATCTTGGGGTTGATTCCGATGAGGCAGGGGACGGTAAAGAGTGTCTGAAAGCTGTTCGGCAGGAAGAGTATTCCATAATCCTGATGGATTATCTGATGCCTTATATGAATGGAATTCAAACTTTTTCGCAAATAAGGGATGGTATTGATAACAGAAATGAATCCACACCTGTAATTGCACTGGTTTCACCTGATGATCCTAATGAGGGGAAAAACTGTCTCGAAGCCGGTTTTGCCAATTATCTTGATAAACCTGTAGAATTTAAACAACTTATGGCTGTTCTGATAATGTATCTGCCTGATAATATCAGAAATGAATTAAAGCTTCCTACAGCGAATAAAAATGAAGAAACTGATGTAACCACAGTTCCTGATAATATAGATTCACATGAAAACGAGAATCAGAACATAATAAAAGCAATATCAGAAATACCTGAAATAGATTATGAGAAAGGAATTTCTCTTTGCGGTTCTGAGGAAGGTTATTTAACTGCTATTGGTATTTTCTTCAACTCTATAGATTTTAAAGCAGATGAGATTGAAGGATATTATAAAAATGAAGACTACAAAAATTACACTATAAAAGTTCACGCACTCAAGAGCTCAGCGAATTTGATCGGTGCAACAAAATTGTGGGCTGATGCAAAAGGACTTGAAGAAGCCGGCAATAATAATGATATCGGAAAGATAAAAAATGAAACAGATGCACTTCTTTCAGACTACAGGTCATTTAAAGAAAAGCTCTCATTTCTTTCCGATGATAGTGAAGATGAAAAGCCTCCGGTATCAGAGGATGCTTTAAATGATGCATATGCTGCACTGTCAGAATTTATTGAGGCAATGGACTTTGATCTTGCTGATATGGTTATAAAGTCAATGAAGGATTATAAACTTCCTGATGCTGATGCAAAACGTTTTTCAGAGTTTGAAAGACTTTTAGCAGGACTTAATTGGGATGATATGAAAAAGATTCTTGCAGAAAAATAATCTTGGGAGAATATTATGGCTAAGAATGCGACTATCATAAGTTCAAATGAGACTTTTATGGTAAAAGGACTTATCATGAAGCTTAAGGATGTTGGAATTACTGCAACATTTTCTCCTGATAAGGTAGAAGACCTTCAGAAGAAACAGGAGAGTGCTGAAGTTTTCATTTACTATCTTGATGAGATTGTGCCCAAAAGCTTGATATATTTAAAGGATTTGTGTCTTGAAACCCACAGGCAGGTAATTTTTATCTGTAATCCTCTTGAATATGAAGAAGCTCTAACATATCTGCCTGAGTCACATGTTCATAGCTTTTTCGAAAGACCTCTTCAGATGGATAGTTTTTTGGAAACCATGAATAAATTCTTTATGGATGAGATCATGGATACCAATAAAAAAAGTGTTCTTATCGTTGATGATGATGTTTCTTACATGAGGACAATCAGAGACTGGCTTAAGGATGAGTATAAGGTATCAATGGCAAATTCAGGAATACAGGCTATTACATGGCTGGCTAAGAACAAAGCTGATCTTATACTTCTTGATTATGAGATGCCTGTAACATCAGGGCCGAAGGTTCTTGAAATGTTCAAGAGTGATATGAGCATAAAAGACATACCGGTAATGTTTCTTACTTCCAAAGGAGATAAAGCCAGCATTGTAAGAGTTCTTGCACTAAAACCTGCTGATTATATTTTAAAAACAATTGATAAAACTTCTTTACACCTAAAAATTGATAATTTCTTCAGAATGAGATAAAAATTTTATATTTTTAGTGTAAAGTTTATTTGAACGCTTGCCGATAAAAATATTGGAGTAGTATATCCATCTAAGCGACAAGGATGTTGCGGGTTCATGAACAAAGGAGGGTTTCATATGAGTATGGTAAATGGCATAGGGGCCAATTATGCAAATCAGTTAAGTGCTTATCAAACCAAGAATCACCACACCGGTAAAACTGAAAATACAAAGAAGAATGACACACAATTAGGTGTTCTGAAAAACAAAGGTATTTCCGAAACACATGTACAGGAAGGTGTCGAACTTTCAGAAGGTGCCAAAAAACTTTTGGATGAACTGAAAGAAAAGTATGGCAATATGGACTTTTTTGTGTCAAACTATTCTTCGGATGAAGAAGCAGAAGACATTATGTCCCGAGGTACCAAGGATTACAGTGTACTGATCGAGCCTGAAATACTTGAACAGATGGCTGCCGATGAAGAGACGAAGAATAAATATATGAATATTATCGACGAATCTACCGGCAAGCTTGATGAAATAAAAGAACAGCTTAAAGAATCAGGACAGGAAGTAGAATCTCTTGGTATGAAGATTGATGCTGAAGGCGCTGTTTCGTTTTTTGCAAAGATAAAGGAGCAAAACGAAAAGTACCAGAAGCAGGTTGCTTCTGATAAGGAAGCTGCAAAGGCAGAAGAGGCGAAAGCAGAAAAACGTAAAGAACGTGAAGAAGCCATGGAAAAGCTCCGTGAGGGGCAGGGGGCAAATCGCTATAGTAAAAAGGAAGCCCCTTACGAAAAGGTAACTACCGTTTATGCCGATTCTGTAGATGAGCTTTTAGATAAAATTAAAAATGTAGACTGGAGCCAGATTGAGGCAACACCTGTAAAAGGTTATGGAAGTAAATTTGACTTCTCGGTCTAAACGGAGGTGCATATGATCTTTTCAGAGATCGCTACAGAAATGAACACTAAAATCCAGAATGACGAACAAATTACGGTGGATATTGAGCTGGATGATGGGAAAAACGTTACTTGTGCTGTTCTGATAGTATTAACCGTTCAGGAAAAGGATTACATTGTTCTTCTTCCGCTTGACGAGCATGGACAGAACAATGACGGCAATGTATGGTTCTATCAGTTTATTCAAAAATCCAAAGATTCTGAACCTGAACTTGGATATATTGAAGATGATGATGAATATGAAGCTGTTGCGGATGCTTTTGACGAGTATCTTGATGATGTTGAATTTGATGAACTCATCGATGCTGATCCGGAAGACTGAAAAGATTATTTTTTAAGATACATACAAAGGCAGTATGGCAAATTTCCATACTGCCTTTAATTATTTTCCGATAAATTAAATGTTTTTTGTGGTATAATACTATGTCGTAAATTCAAATAAGGAAAAATAATGAATAAAAATCTTAAATTGGTAGCCTCCCTGCCATACCCCATGGGAGTAAAAAGGACATCAAAAGGAATTCGCATTTGTGCTGTTTACAATAGCGAAAATGACTGTGGTATTATTTTGTATCGGAAAAATGACAAAAAAGGAACTAAGATTACTTTTTCAAAGGATTTTCGATACGGAAGGATTTTTTGCGCTGAAATTGTCGGAGATACAGATGTATTTTCAGGATATATGCTTTTTGAAAACGGAAAAGTATTCGCAGATCCTTATGCTACATATATCGAAGGCTTTGAGAAATGGGGAAAAAATGTAAAGCAGGAAGATTTGTGTTGCCGAATAGATGAATCTGAGTATCATTGGGGAGATGATAAACACCCCAATATCAAATATGAAGACTCTTTCATATACACTTTACATGTAAGAGGCTATACAAAAAGTCCAAACAGCGGAATAGAACTAAAAAAACGTGGTACATATAAAGGACTTATAGAAAAAATACCATATATTAAAAGTTTGGGCATAACTGCTGTTGAAATTATGCCATCCTATGAAATGAATGTTCTCGATATACCTAAGGCGGGAAACACTGCAAATGGCGGTAATATGCCTGAGGGCTCGTTCCATTATGATAATAAGACAAGCGGAAAAATTATTTATAGTGAGAACGGTGTAGTTAAAAACGGAAATTCAGTACGTCATAAAGTTAATTTCTGGGGATTTAAAGAAGGCTTTTATTTTGCACCTAGAACAGCTTATGCTGTAGACCCGAAGAATGCCGATCTTGAGTTTAAAGATCTTGTGAAAGAGATGCATAAAAACGGCATTGAAGTTATCCTTCAGTTTTATTTTAATGAAGACGCTACTGAAGATCTTGTATGTGCTGCTATAAGGCACTGGGTATTTGGCTATCATATAGACGGCGTTCATATGAAAGGAAGCAGCGTAGCACCTTCTATGGTCGCTTCAGATCCGGCATTGTCTGATATAAAGATCTGGTATTATGGTTTTGATTATGGCAGGTTATTTTCCGGTAAGAATCCCAGGGTTCGTACTCTTGCCGAATTTAAACCTGATTTTATGTATGCTTCAAGAAGATTCCTTAAAGGAGATGATAATGCCATAGGGGATTTTATAAAAGCAATGCTTACTAACAGACCTGAGGCCGGAAACATTAATTATATTTGTGATTATGAAGGCTTTAGACTGGCAGACCTGGTATCATATGAGCACAAGAAAAATGAGACAAACGGAGAAAACAATACAGACGGTACGGATAATAATCTTAGCTGGAACTGTGGAGTAGAAGGAAAAACAAGAAAAAATGTTGTTTTATCGCTCAGAACAAAACAGATAAGAAATGCTTTTACAATGCTTATGTTCTCCCAAGGGACTCCTATGATATTTGGCGGAGATGAGTTTGGAAATTCACAGGACGGTAATAATAATCCTTATTGTCAGGATAATGCTACCGGTTGGATTGATTGGAGTCAGGCACAAAAGGGTTCCAATAAAGATTTAATTGATTATCTTAAGTTTTTGTCAGGATTAAGATTTAAATATAAAATCCTTCACGAATCCAAAGCATTTAAACTTATGGATTATAAAGCATGCGGGTACCCTGATCTTTCTTATCACGGAATAGAGGCCTGGAGGCCCGATCTTTCAAACTACAGTCATAGTATAGGAATGCTATACTGCGGTCTTTATGAAAAGGAAGATAAAGAACAGGATTTCTTTTATATTGCTTATAATATGCACTGGAATCCGGTTACTTTTGCACTACCGAAGCTGCCTGAAGGTATGAGATGGTTTGTGCTTAATGACACTGAAGAACCTTCGGATAACATGAAAATGCAAACTGTAAAGGACCAGACTAAGATAGAATGCAGTGAGAGATCGATAAAAATCCTTATCGGTGCAGGCAAGCCTGTAAAGAAAGCACAGAAAAAGGCTGCTAAATAAATATGGAAAAATCAGACAAAATTACTATTCGCAAAACATTAATGCATTTTTGCACAATAACAAAGCACAGACATCTTGTTAGACGACATTGCTTTAAAATGGGACTTTATTTTCAAGGGTTAACACATGATCTTTCCAAATATTCAATTTCTGAATTTTGGAATGGTGCCAGATATTATCAGGGAACACGTTCTCCTAATACCAGGGAACGTGAACTTTTTGGTTATTCCAGAACATGGCTTCATCATAAAGGGAGAAATAAGCATCATTTTGAATATTGGATAGACTTTTATAAGTCAAATGAAAATAATAGCAATGGTATTGTTCCCTGCCAAATGCCGGATAAGTATATTGCTGAGATGATTGCCGACAGAGTTGCGGCATGTATGACTTACAGAGGTAATGAATACGATTCATGGGATTCATTAAGATACTATCAGCGTGAAAAGACAGTACTGAAATCCCTGGTGCATCCGGATACCTTAAATAAATTGGAATTTTTTCTGAATATGCTTGGAGAACAAGGAGAGGATGCGACTTTTAAGTATATTAAGGAAATATTCCTTACAGGCAAAGATAAAGGCCGTTGGAAAAGAGAATTAAAGGAGAATAATATTGAGCAGTATAAGTGAAATGATAAAGAACAAACCGGAAGATCTTATAGAAAGATTTATAAGATATACTAAAATTGATACTCAGTCTGATGAGCATACAAATAAAAGTCCGTCAACTCCGGGACAACATGATCTTGCAAAGCTTCTTTATAAAGAGCTTACTGAAATAGGTGCTTCTGATGTGTTTTATGATCAGGAGCATTGCTACGTATATGCAACAATTCCTGCAACAAATGGAAACGGGAAAAAATCTCCGGTTATTGGATTTATATCTCATATGGATACTTCCGATGCCGTAAGCGGTAAAAATGTTAAGGCACGTATCGTTGAAAAATATGACGGAAATGATATAAAACTTTCGGATGACGGAAGATATGTACTTTCACCAAAGGATTTTCCCGTTCTTAATGATAAAAAAGGAGAAGACCTTATTGTTACTGACGGCACTACTCTTCTTGGAGCCGATGATAAAGCCGGCATTGCTGAAATTATGACTATGGCAGAAAGCCTGCTTAAGAATCCGGAAATTCCTCATGGTGAGATTAAAATTGCTTTTACTCCTGATGAAGAAATCGGAGAAGGTACAGATCATTTTGATCTTGAAAGATTTGGTGCTCAGTTTGCTTACACAATAGATGGCGGAGATCTTGGTACACTTGAATATGAAAACTTTAATGCTGCAGAGGTTGAACTGATCATAAACGGAAGAAGCGTTCATCCGGGTGATGCTAAAAACAGAATGTTAAATGCGACTCTTATTGCATATGAATTTCAGTCTATGCTTCCCGTTTTTGAGAATCCTATGTATACAGAGAACAGAGAAGGATTTTTTCATCTTACCATGATGAAAGGAACCTGCGAAAAGGCTGTTGTTTATTATATAGTTCGCGATCATGATATGGAAAAATTCACCCAAAAAAAGGAATTGGTAAAGAGCATAGTTGAATTCCTTAATAAAAAATACGGTGAAGGCACTGTGGAATTGACTATGGAGGATTCTTATTACAATATGATTGAAAAAATAAAGCCTCACATGCATCTTGTTGACAATGCTAAAAAAGCAATGGAAAGACTTGATGTAGTTCCGGTTGACGTTCCGATAAGAGGTGGTACCGATGGTGCAATGCTTTCATATAAAGGACTGCCTTGTCCGAATCTTTGCACCGGCGGATATAATTATCATGGAAGATATGAATTTGCAGTAATTGGCGAGATGAGAAAAACCGTGGATATTATTCTTGAGATTTGCGGTATTTATGGAGATTTTGAGATTTGAGTAATGATATTTTAAACAAAAGCACATTGCTTCACGCTGAGGTTTCAAATAATTCGGGTGAAGAGACAAAAAAACAATTTGAGTTTATTGAAAAGGTTAAAAAGCATGTAGAAGAGCTTTCCAAAGAACTTGGAAGGAAACCTACGGCATGTGTTGTAACTTTCGGATGTCAAATGAATGCGAGAGACTCAGAAAAGCTTTTGGGTATTTTAACGAAGATTGGTTATGAAGAAGTTGACACTGAAGATGCGGATTTTGTTATATACAATACCTGTACTGTCAGGGATAATGCTGACCAGAGAGTTTTCGGCCGTCTTGGATATGTGGGCGGTATAAAAAAGAAAAAGCCCTGGATGAAGATTGCACTTTGCGGTTGTATGATGCAGGAGCAGGGTGTCATTGAAAAGATACAGAAAAGCTATAGACATGTAGATCTGATTTTCGGGACTCATAATATTTTTAAGTTTGCTGAACTTTTAAACACAATGTTCGAGTCCGAAAGAATGATTATCGATATCTGGAAGGATACGGATCAGATTGTGGAGGATCTGCCAATTGTAAGAAAGTACAAGTTTAAGTCCGGAATAAATATTATGTTCGGCTGCAATAACTTTTGTACTTATTGTATAGTTCCTTATGTCCGCGGAAGAGAAAGATCGAGAATTCCAAAAGATATAATAAGAGAAATAGAATATTTGGCTGCTGACGGCGTTAAGGAAATTATGTTGCTTGGACAGAATGTTAATTCATACGGAAAGGGTCTGCCCGAAAGCGATAAAATGAGTTTTGCACAGCTTCTTTCAGAGGTTTGCAAGGTTGAAGGAATTGAACGTGTTCGTTTTATGACTTCACATCCAAAAGATTTGTCAGATGAACTTATTAAAGTTATAGCTGAAAACGAAAAGGTTGCAAGACATATTCATCTTCCTCTTCAGTCAGGCTCTGATGAAATTCTTAAAAAGATGAACAGGCATTATACAAAAGAAAGCTATCTTAATCTTGTGGAGAAGATTAAAGCGGCAATTCCTGATGTATCTATTACTACGGATATTATCGTTGGGTTCCCGGGTGAAACAGACAGCGATGTTGATGAGACAATTGATGTAGTAAAAAAAGCAGCATTTGACAATGCATTTACATTTATATATTCAAAGAGAACAGGAACTCCTGCAGCCGGATGGGAACAGGTTCCGGAATCAGTAAGTAAACCTAACTTTGACAGACTGCTTAAGGTTGTGCAGGAAACTGCAAAGGAACGTGCATCCAGATTTACAGGTCAGACTCACAGAGTACTTGTTGAAGAGGTAAATGAGCAGGATTCTTCACTTATAACAGGAAGAATGTCAAATAATACTCTGGTTCATTTTCCCGGTGATGCTTCGATGATTGGGGAATTTGTAAATGTAAAACTGACAGAATGTCATGGTTTTTACTATACGGGGGAGTGTATTTAACAGAGGTGAAATTTTGGAAATAGAGTACGAAAAGTTAAGTCCCATGATGCAAAATTACGTGCGGACTAAGGAGGAGTATAAAGATTGTATCCTTTTTTACAGGCTCGGCGATTTTTATGAGATGTTTTTTGATGATGCGAAAGTTGCATCAAAAGAACTTGAACTGACACTGACCGGAAAAGCCTGTGGTCTTGAAGAACGTGCACCCATGTGCGGTGTGCCACATCATGCTGTTGACAGTTATTTAAGTAAACTTGTAAACAGAGGCTATAAAGTTGCTATTTGCGAACAGCTCGAAGATCCTAAGGAAGCTAAAGGTATTGTCAAAAGAGATGTGACACGAGTTGTAACACCGGGTACAAACCTTAATATGCAAGCGCTTGATGAGACGAAGAATAATTATCTCATGTGCGTATTCTTCTCTGATGAAAAGAGTGGTATTTCTTTTGCTGATGTAACAACCGGCGATTTTTATCTTACGGAGGTTGATCAGCTTAAGGATATAATCGATGAGATTCAGAAGTTTCAGCCATCAGAACTTATATGCAATGATGCTTTTCTTCTGAGCGGTATCGATATTGAACTTTTAAAAGACAGAAACAATATTGTTGTTAATCCGCTTGATCCAAGATATTTTGATGATGAATCCGGAAAACAGATTATCATGAAGCATTTTAAGGTTTCGAGTCTTTCAGGTCTTGGTATAAGTGATTTTCCAAACGGAATAGTTTCTGCAGGTGCAATTCTTAAGTATCTGAATGAGATGCAAAAGGATGAATTGTCTAACATAATACATATTTATCCTTACATAAACAGTAAATACATGCTCCTTGATTCATCTACAAGGAGAAATCTGGAACTTATAGAAACAATGCGTGATAAGCAAAAGAGAGGGACACTTCTCTGGGTGCTTGATAAAACCAAGACCGCTATGGGTGCCAGAATGCTTAGAAGCTTTGTGGAACAGCCTCTTATAGAAACTGCTGATATATTACAAAGACAGTCTGCCATAGAAGCACTTGTTAAAAATGTAATCGCAAGGGATGAGCTTAGAGAATATCTTGGCCCTATCTACGATTTGGAACGCCTGATGGCTAAAATTAATTACCATACAGCAAATCCGAGAGATCTTCTTGCTTTCAGGAATTCACTAAAAATGATACCTGCAATAAAGATAGTTTTAGAAGATCTAAGAAATATTGTTGCAATTGATTCTGTTTACAACCAGATTGACGATCTTCAGGATATTTATGAACTGATTGATAAGTCCATTATTGAAGAACCCCCATTGACAATTAAAGAAGGCGGAATTATTAAAGATGGCTTTGATTCAGATATTGATCATTTCAGACAGGCAAGCAGTAACGGTAAGCAATGGCTTTCCGATCTTGAAGCAAAAGAGCGTGAAAAACTTGATATTAAAAACCTTAGAATAAAATACAGTAATGTTTTCGGATATTCCTTTGAAGTTACCAATTCATTTAAAGACAAGGTTCCCGATTATTTTATCAGGAAACAGACCTTGACAAATTGTGAACGTTATACAACACCTGAGCTTAAGGAATTGGAAGACACTATTCTTAATGCGCAGGACAAACTCAATAACCTTGAGTATGAAATGTTTTGCAAGATCAGAGATTCAATTTCTATGGAGATTGAAAGGATTCAGGAAACAGCAAAAGGAATTGCTCTTTTGGATGTATATTGTTCTCTTGCATATGTTGCAGAAAGAAATCACTATGTAAAGCCGACCTTATCCGACAAGGGAACATTAAAAATAACCGGCGGAAGACATCCTGTTATTGAACAAATGCTGGACAGAACCGATATGTTCATTTCGAATGACACCTTCCTTGATGATAAGAAGCATGCTGTAGCTATTATTACCGGACCGAATATGGCAGGTAAATCAACTTTTATGAGACAGACTGCTCTTATAGTTCTGATGGCACAGATAGGAAGTTTTGTTCCTGCAGAGTCTGCACAGATAGGTGTTGTTGACAGAATATTTACAAGAGTAGGTGCTTCGGATGACCTTGGAAGCGGTCAGAGTACATTTATGGTTGAGATGAATGAAGTTGCCAATATTTTGAGAAATGCAACTTCAAAATCACTTCTTATTCTTGATGAAATAGGAAGAGGAACTTCTACTTATGATGGACTTTCAATTGCCTGGGCAGTTATAGAACATATCAGCAACAGAAAACTACTCGGCGCGAGGACCTTATTTGCAACGCATTATCATGAACTTACCGAGCTTGAAGGAAAAATTGATAATGTCAATAATTACTGTATTGCCGTTAAAGAAAAGGGAGATGATATTGTTTTCCTTCACAAAATCATTAAGGGCGGTGCTGATAAGAGCTATGGTATTCAGGTTGCAAGACTGGCAGGTATACCCGATATGGTAATAGACAGGGCAAAGGCTATTGCCGAAGAACTTACTGATAATGATATTACAGAGAAAGTACAGGGGATTACAGTCAATCAAAGCAGCAATAAAAAATCGACGGTTAAGCATTATGATACTGTTGATCTTTCTCAAATGTCATTGTTTGATACAGTGAAGGATGAGGACGTTTTAAAGGAATTACAGGAGATTGATATTTCAAATCTTACGCCTATGGATGCTTTAAATACATTATATAAGCTGCAAAATCAGCTGAAAAACAGATGGAAAGGCGCCTGATTGCATAATTACCAGGCTGCCTGAAAAAGAGCGGAGACATTAGATGGCTAAAATATTTGAACTTGATCAGAACACTATAGACCAGATAGCTGCAGGTGAGGTAGTTGAACGACCTTCAAGCGTTGTAAAAGAGCTTGTGGAAAATGCTATTGATTCAGGAGCTACTTCAATAACCGTTGAGATTCAGGATGGCGGTACAAAGCTCATTCGTGTTACGGATAATGGAAGCGGTATAGATAAGTCAGAAATTCGTAATGCGTTTAAAAGACATGCTACAAGTAAACTTATGAGCATTGATGATATTTACAGACTTAAATCCCTTGGTTTTCGAGGTGAAGCTTTATCAAGTATTTCTGCAGTTTCACAGACAGAACTTATAACAAAAACCGAGAATGAGCTGGTTGGTACCAGGTACTGTATCAATGGAGGGAAAGAGGAATCTGTTGAAGATATCGGTGCTCCTACAGGAACAACAATAATTGTAAGAGATCTATTTTATAATACACCTGCAAGAAAAAAATTTTTAAAAACACCTCAAACTGAAGGTTCTTATGTTGGCGATCTGATGGAACACATGGCTATGGATAATCCTTCGGTCTCCTTCCATTTTATAAATAACCGGGATGACAAATTTACTACTTCCGGCAACGGTGATTTAAAAGAACTTATTTACAGGATATATGGAAGAGATGTTTCAATGTGCCTCGTTCCTATATCTGTTACTGAGAACGAATATACAATTGAAGGCTATCTCGGTGAACCTGCTTTAAACAGGTCAAACAGAAATTTTGAGAATTTTTTTGTGAACGGTAGATACATAAAAGATAAGGTTATTTCCAAAGCTCTTGAAGAAGGATATAAGGAATATCTTATGCAGCATAAGTTCCCTTTTTGTGTTGTTCATATAAGAATGAACACAGAACTTGTTGATGTAAATGTGCATCCTTCAAAGATGGAAGTCAGATTTAGCAACCAGCCTTTTGTGTATGAATTCATAAGAAAAAATGTTGCTAAAGCTCTGCATGAACATGAAATGATTCCCGAAGTTTTGAGAAATGAAAAGGAAGATAAAGCATTTGCCAAAAAGCAGGCTGAGCAATTAAAAAAACAACCTGATAATGTAAATAAGCAATCGGATAAGTTTTTTAACACCGAAGCTGCAAAAGCTGACCTATTACCTACAAATTCAAATAAAGCTTCAAGAACCGAGATATTTATTTCAGAAGAGAACTTTTCCGGTAATTCCCTCTCTGAAACCGGAAAAAGGCAGTATAACGCAAATGATTCTGTGCCTGAGCCATTTGAAAAGAGCAGACTTACACAGGATAATAAGTTAAAGGAAGATAAACCTGTATTTGCGGAAGGTATCTCTCCGGAGCCTGTAGTCATAGAAGATAATGTGAAATCTCCTGTTTGGACAAGAATTTTTGGAGATCATACCCCGCCAAAATCCGAAGAGGATAGCAAAGTGGCAGGACCGATAATTAAAAGCTCCGAGGCGGTTATTGTAGAAAAAGGTATACAGCTTGATCTTTTTGATGACAAAATGCTGAAGAAGGATAACAGAAATGAATATAATATCCTTGGACAGATATTTGATACATATTGGATAATTGCTTTTAAGGATAAGATGTTTATTGTTGATCAGCATGCAGCTCATGAAAAAGTCAACTATGAGAGAATGATAAAAAGATATAAGGAAAAAGATGTTGCTTCTCAGCTTGTGCAACCGCCAATTATTGTGTCTCTTACAACACAGGAAATAGATGTATTTGAAAAGTATCATGTAGCGTTTGAAAAGCTTGGCTTTAATATTGAACCCTTTGGCGGCCACGATTATGCAATAAGAGAAGTTCCTGTTGACATTTACGGATGCAACAATGAAAAAGAAATGTTTACGGAAGTATTGGATGAGCTTGCAAATGACACAAATCTTGACAGAACACCTGATGTAATAAATTACAAGATTGCAAGTATGGCATGTAAGGCTTCGGTAAAGGGAAATATGAAAATGTCTGTCATGGAAATGGAAAAGCTGATCGATGAACTTTTGACATTGGATAATCCTTATAATTGTCCTCATGGAAGACCCACTATTATTTCTATGAGTAAATATGAAATAGAGAAGAAATTTAAACGTGTAGTTGACTGATAAAAGGATTCTGAAATTTATTATGGATAAAATAGTCATTTTGACTGGCCCGACTGCTGTAGGTAAAACGAAAATTTCAATAGAGATTGCCAAAGCGCTTCATGGTGAAATAATATCAGCTGACTCTATGCAGGTTTATCGTAATATGAATATCGGAACAGATAAGATTTCGGAAGCAGATATGCAGGGAGTTCCACATCATCTTATTGATATTCTTGATCCGGAAGAAGAATTTAATGTATTTAAATTCAAAAAGCTGGCTACAGCTGCAATAAATGATATTACTTCACGGGGCAAGCTCCCAATAATTGTTGGCGGTACCGGATTTTATATCCAGTCGGTTCTTTATGATATAGATTTTTCCGAAAATTATGATAATAATGAATTGGAAAAATATAAAAATGAACTTACTGAATTATCAAGAAGTGAAGAGGGTATTCACAAACTGCATAAAATGCTACAGGAAGTTGATCCGGATTACGCTAATGAACTTCATGAGAATAATGTTAAACGTGTAATAAGAGCGTTATGTTTTAATAAAGAAACAGGACTGAAATTGTCTGAACATAATAAGGATCAGAGGGAAAAAGAAGCTTCTTTTGATTTCTTTTATTTTGTTCTGACGGACGAAAGACAAATTCTTTATGACAGAATTGAAAAACGTATAGATATTATGATGGAAAAAGGACTTATAGAAGAAGTACAGGAACTTTTGAAACATAATATAGACCGAAACGCAACCTCTATGCAAGCAATCGGTTACAGAGAGATATTTCAATATCTTGATGGGAATATTACCAAGGAAAAAGCTATTGAGCTTTTAAAAAGAAATACAAGACATTTTGCAAAAAGACAGATTACCTGGTTTAAACGGGAAAAAGATGTGACATGGATAGATAAATCCGAATATAACAGGGATGATGAGATAATTGCAAAAGAATTAGTTAAAAGGATTAAGAATAGATGGAAAATTTGAATTTGAAAAGTATCTACAAAAGCATGGGAATTCCGGAGGAAGTCTATGATTTTTGTGATGATATATGGAATGGATTAAAACCCAGATTTGAAAAAATCAGGGAGATTTCCGATTACAACCAGGCAAAAGTATTAAAAGCCATGCAGGATAATAAAGTATCAGAAGCTTGCCTGCTTGGAACAACCGGATACGGATACAATGATATAGGAAGAGATAAGCTTGAGGCAGTATATGCTTCTGTTTTCCATACTGAGGATGCACTTGTAAGACCACAGATAACATGCGGAACTCATGCTCTTGCACTTGCTCTTATGAGTAATTTAAGACCGGGAGATGAACTTTTATCACCTGTAGGGAAACCTTATGATACTTTGGAAGAGGTTATCGGTATAAGACAGTCAAAGGGATCGCTCGCAGAATACGGAGTCAGCTATAGACAGGTTGATCTTTTGCCGGACGGAGAATTTGATTTTGATGGGATAAAAGCAGCTATTAATGAAAAGACCAGGCTTGTTACCATACAGAGAAGTAAAGGCTATCAGACAAGACCTACGCTGTCTGTTGAGAGAATCGGAGAAGTAATTAAATTCATAAAAAGCATAAAGCCTGAAGTGATATGCATGGTTGATAACTGCTATGGAGAATTTGTCGAAACTATTGAACCTACCGATGTAGGCGCGGATATGGTTGTGGGGTCTCTTATAAAAAATCCGGGAGGCGGTCTGGCTCCGATTGGCGGATATATAGCAGGCAAGAAGGAATGTGTTGAAAATGCTGCTTACAGACTTACTTCACCGGGACTTGGAAAAGAAGTAGGAGCGTCGCTGGGGATACTTCCTCAATTTTACCAGGGGCTGTTTCTTGCTCCGAACGTTACCGCAAATGCTTTAATGGGTGCTATTTTTGCGGCAAATATATATGAAAAGCTTGGATTTTTCGTACTGCCGAACGGAACAGAAGAGCGCTATGACATAATTCAGGCAATTACCTTCAATGATCCTTTGCTTCTTACTTCTTTTTGCGAAGGTATTCAGGCTGCAGCACCTGTGGATTCCTATGTTACACCGGAGCCTTGGGATATGCCTGGGTATGATTCGCAGGTTATCATGGCAGCCGGAGCATTTGTATCGGGCAGTTCTATAGAATTATCTGCTGATGGCCCTTTGCGCGAGCCTTATTCAGTATTCTTTCAGGGTGGACTTACCTGGCAGCATGTTAAATACGGTATCATGAAGACGCTTGCTGTAATGTATGAAAAAGGACTTGTAAAAATCTGAGTATATAATTATTTTGATAAATAAGCGTAGTTGATACGTGGCTAAATTGTGGTATAATCATTTGAGGTCTGATTTTCTTTTTTTCAAATTCAAGCCCGAAGAAGCATTGGAAAGGAAAAAATGAAAAACAAAAGATCTATTAATCTTATGCTCGCAGAGGATGATGGCTATCGAGAAATGCTTCCATATGAAAGATTTATGCATATAGGAGCTCATTCTTTAACAGATGCAGAATTACTTGCAATAATAATCAGAACCGGAACCTCTAACAGAACTCCTATGGAACTCGGAAATGCAGTTCTTAGTATGTGCAACAAATACGAAATGGGACTTGCAGGAATTAAGTACCTTTCTGTGAAGGAGCTTATGTCCATAACGGGTATCGGAGAAGTGAAGGCTATTAAACTTCTTTGTATAGCAGAGCTTTCTGACAGAATTGCCAGAAGCAAGGCGAAAATTCGTCTAAACTGCAAAAATCCGAAAACTATTGCGGATTATTACATGGAGGAAATGTGTCATTATCAAAGGGAGCATGTTATGCTCATGTGTCTTAATACTCAGGGACAGCTTATCAGTGATTTTGAGATATCCGTGGGGACAGTTAAGACCGCATCTCTTTCACCTAGAGAGATATTTATTCAGGCTTTGCGGGATAATGCAGTCCAGATAATTTTGCTGCATAATCATCCAAGCGGTGATCCCGGACCTTCTGAAGCAGATTATGAGTTGACTGAGCAGATTAGTGATGCAGGCAGACTTTTAGGTATTCATCTGTTGGATCATATAATAATAGGTGATCACAAATACTATAGTTTTTTAGAAAATAATGTTTTGAAATTTTAGGAGGCTATTTTGGGCAACAACATATTTGGTATCGATCTTGGAACAAGCAATATCAAAATTTATAACAAGGCTACAGATGATGTTACTGTAGAAAAGAATCTCATTGCGGTTGAGAATAAGACATCACTTCTTGCTTATGGTAATTCAGCATATGATATGTACGAAAAGGCTCCGAGCAATATTAAGATTTCTTACCCTTTAAGTAATGGCGTAATTGCTGATATTGAGAATATGAAATCTCTTGTTAAGCTTTTTATTACAGATCAGATGAAAGGCGCAATCAAACCTGTTGATGTTTATATTGCGGTTCCTAAGGATGTAACTGAAGTTGAGAGAAGAGCTTTCCATGATCTTATAAGAGAATCAGGCGTTAAGGCTAAGAAAATCATGATGGTTAAGAAGCCTGTTGCTGATGGCCTTGGAATGGGAGTTGATGTTATGAATTCCCAGGGTGTTCTGGTTGTTAACGTGGGATATGATACCACAGAGATTTCTATCCTTTCCTTGAAGGGAATCGTTATAAGTAAACTAATTAAGGTTGGTGGTAAGAAATTTGATGATGCCATCAGAAATGTAATACGTAAAGAGTTTTCATTAATTATTGGTGAGAAGACATCTGAAAGTATTAAGATGTCACTTAAGGATCTTGAAAAGGCAGGTCAGGATGCTGTTGTATACGGAAGAGATATCGTTACAGGTCTTCCTGTAGAAAGATCTATTCCTACAGATCTTATCGATCAGTGCCTTATTGAGAGCTTTGATCAGATACTTGATAACATTAAAGCAACTCTTGAGCGTACACCTCCGGAGCTTGCAGCAGATATATTTAAGCACGGTTTATATTTAACAGGTGGTGCTTCTCAGGTTTGCCATCTTGCACAGAGACTTTCAAACGGAGTTGGCCTTAATGTAAATCTTGCAGAGAATCCACTCAGTTCAGTTGCACTTGGTCTTGGTAAGATCATAAAGGATGATCAGTATAAGGCACTTGCTTACTCGGTTGAAGAGGATGTATAAATGAGTCCTGTCATTAAAAGAGGGGGAGATAAATTTACACTTCCAAGTAAATATCTCCTCTTTATTTTAACAATTTTATGTGTGGGTCTTATCGTAATCACATTCAATACTGATATTTTCAACTCATCTGTCAATTCTTTTGCAGGATCTGTTGTAATTCCATTTCAAAAGGGGATTACTTCTGTAGGAGTATGGATGAAAGGCACAGCCGACAATCTTGCAAGTATCAGAGCTCTTCAAAAAGAAAATGAAGCACTGAAAAAACAGGTTGAACAATTAACGGTTGAAAATACAAATCTTGAGCAGGATAAATATGAACTTACAAATCTAAGAGAATTATATGCTCTTGATGCACAGTATTCAGACTACAAAAAGATCGGTGCAAGAATTATTGCTAAGGATGCAGGTAACTGGTACCATTCTTTTGTGATAGATAAAGGTACTGATGTAGGTGTTGAAGTTGACATGAATGTTATTGCAGGAGGTGGACTTGTAGGCAGAGTTACAGATGTTGGACCGGACTGGGCTAAGGTTCAAACAATTATCGCAGATAATTCTTCTGTAAGCGGTACAGTTCTTTCTGCTTCTGAAAATTTGATAGCAACGGGGAATCTTGAGCTATATAACGATGGACAGATTTCGTTTTCAAAGCTTGTAGATGAGGCTGATAAAGTAAGTGTTGGCGATAAAGTGGTTACATCAAATATCAGTGATAAATATCTTCCCGGAATACTTATAGGATATATTTCTACAATAGAGGAAGACTCAAATAATCTTACAAAATCAGGCAAAATCACTCCAGTTGTTCAATTTGAGTATATGAATGAAGTTCTGGTTATCATGCAGCTCAAAAACACCGGGGACAAATAATTTATGCGTAGATTCTTTTTTACAGTTTTATCTATAATAATAAGCTTCATATTACAAACTACAGTTTTCAGGGCTCTTGACTTTAGTGGAATAGTACCCAATCTTATGATCATACTGACTTCTTCCTACGCATTTATGCGAGGCGATAAGAGTGGTATGGCCATTGGTATGTTCTGTGGTTTTCTTGTTGATATTTTCTTTGGATCATATCTTGGTTTTTATGCACTTATTTATATGTATATAGGATTCATCATCGGAAAATTTAACAAGATTTTTTTCCCTGAGAATATTTTATTGCCACTTGCACTTATAGTATCTTCAGATTTCTTATTCGGATTTGTATGCTATGTTCTGCTGTTTATGTTCAGAAATAAGTTTGATATCGGATACTATATGATAAATATTATTTTACCTGAAGCAGTATATACAGCTCTTGTGGCAATATTTATTTATCCTGTTCTGATCAAGATAAATACATATCTTGAAGACATTGAACAAAGGAGTGCTAAGAAATTTGTTTAATAAGATAAAAGAAGTTTTCATCAATTTCATAACTTCACGTCTTGTAATGATTTCGGGAATTATGATTCTTGCTGCTTCCGGTCTTGTATACAGACTTTTCTTTTTACAGATCATAAAGGGAGAAACCTATTTGGATTCCTTTCAGCTAAAAATCATGAAGGAGAAATCCATTCCTGCAGCAAGAGGAAATATATACGACAGAAACGGTAAGCTTCTTGCCTATAATGAATTGTCTAATTCCGTTACGATCGAAGATGTATATGAATCCGGTTCCGGAAAAAATGCAGCTGTTAATGAAACTTTAAATAAAGTAATTGATATTGTTGAAAAAGACGGGGATATTGTTGATACTGATTTCAACATACAGCTTAGCAGTTCTAATAATTTTGAATTCACGGTAGAAGGAAATTCTCTTCTTAGATTTTTGGCCGATGTTTACGGAAGAACATCAATTAATGATTTAAAATACGAAGAACGCTCAAAAAACGCTCAAGAAGTTATTGACGATTTATGTACCAAATTCGGTATCGGTGATTATTCTGATCCTGAAAATAAAAAGTCTTTTGTTCCCGGAATGGGATATGAAAAGAACAGACTTTTACAGCTTGTTGTTATCAGATACAAGATGTATTCAAACAGTTACCAAAAATATATCAATACGGTTATTGCTACAAGCGTTAATGACAAAACTGTTGCGGATATTATGGAAAATTCAAATATTCTTGATGGTATTTCTATTGAAGAGGATACAGCAAGAGTTTATGTTGATTCCGAATATTTTTCTCAGATACTTGGCTATACAGGTAAGATTTCCGAATCTGAGCTTGCTGAATTGCAAGCTGAAAATCCAAACTACAGGTCAAATGATACTGTCGGTAAATCCGGCATAGAACAGTCTATGGAATCAGTTTTACAAGGAACAAAGGGTAGTGAAACAGTTTTTGTAGATAATACAGGTAAAGTTCTTGAGACCAGCAGTTATATTGATTCGAAGGCAGGAAATGATGTTTATCTTACTATAGACAAGGATTTGCAGGAGGCTTGCTATAATATTATTGAGCAATCGCTTGCAGGTATTCTTGTATCCAAAATACAAAATACAAAATTCTTCCTTTATGGAGAAAATATAAAAAAGTCTGATATTCAGATTCCTGTATATGATGTATATTTTGCATGCTTTGATAATCATATCATCAATATGGATCACATGGCATCAGAGGATGCCGGCAGAATGGAAAAGACCGTATACGATAAATATGTAGTCAAAAGACAACAGGTTAGTGAAGGCTTAAATGCAGAATTCACTTCAAATAATACGCCATATAATCTTTTATCAAGCGAATACAAGGTATATATGAGCTACATCGTTCAAAAGCTCTATAATAACGGTGTAATTGATACTGATAAGGTGGATAAAGAAGATAAGACATATATAGCATGGACAACGGATGAAACAATTTCGCTTTCTGACTATATCAGATATTGTATTTCCGCAAACTGGATTGATGTAACATTGCTTGATCTTGAAAGTCAGTATGTTGATTCGGGTGAGATTTACAATACTATTATCAACTATATATTTAAAGATATAGAGGATGATGATGAATTCAACAAAAAAATATATAAATATCTTCTTGCCGATGATATTGTTACAGGTGATGAGGTATGCAATATACTTTTGGAACAGGGTGTTGTAGAGCTTCCTGAAGAAGAACTTTCAACATGGTTGTCAGGAACAGAGTCGCCTTATACCTTTATGCTCAACAGAATTTCAAGTCTGGATATTACACCTGCCCAGCTGGCACTGGATCCCTGTTCAGGTTCAATGGTTGTTACAGATGTTAATAATGGAGATGTTCTTGCGCTTGTGTCATATCCCGGATATGACAATAATAAAATGGCAAATGGTGTAGATGCAGAATACTATGCAAAACTGCGAAGTGACCAGTCTTCACCACTGATTAATTATGCCACAATGCAAAGAACTGCTCCCGGATCTACATTCAAAATGGTCTCAGCGACAGCAGGACTGATGGAAGGTGTTATAGATACATCTTCAACCATCACATGTACCGGTGTTTTCGACAAAACAGGCATACTTGCTCACTGTTGGATATATCCCAGATCACACGGTTCACTTGATGTTGTTGGCGGCATTAGAAATTCATGTAATAATTTCTTTTATGAAGTAGGTTACAGACTTGGACTTGTAGGTGATTCTTTCAAATCTGATACCGGTCTTCAAAAGCTTGCAAAGTATGCCGATATGTATGGGCTTAGTGAGAAGACGGGAATCGAGATTTCCGAATATGAGCCTATTGTTTCAGATCTTGATTCAACACGATCAGCTATCGGTCAGGGTACAAACTCATTCACTACAGTTGGGCTTGCCAGATATGTGACAACTGTTGCAAACAGTGGAACCTGTTATAATCTGACTCTTGTTAAAAAGACTTCTGATTCTGATGGTAATCTTCTTCAGGAATATGGGGCAACAGTAAGAAATCATATAGATATGGATTCATCTTATTGGAATGCTATTCATCAGGGTATGAGAGGAGTTGTTGAAGATAAACCTTATTTCAATGACCTTGCTGTAAATGTAGCAGGTAAAACAGGTACAGCCGAGGAATCGAAAAAAAGAGCGAACCATGCTTTGTTTGTATGTTATGCGCCTTATGAAGCTCCTAAAATAGCTATTGCAACGCGTATCGCATACGGTTATACATCAAGTTATGCTGCACAGATAACAAAAGAAGCTATAGCTTATTATTTTGGACTTAAGGATCCTGATGAGGTTCAGAACGGTACAGCGCAGCAGCTTGAAGGCGGAGATACAAATGCGGACTGAGACATTTTTGGAAAAACTGAAAAGCTATCGCATATTTGATTATGATTTTAAGCTGGTAGTTATGCTGGTATCATTATCCATCATAGGTGTAATAGCAGTAGGAAGTGCGGATCCGACCTATAAAAATAAACAGATATCGGGTCTTGTACTTGGACTATTCATGATGGTTCTGGTATCACTCATGGACTACGTTGTAATTTGTAAATTTTATATAGTTTATTACATTGTGAACATATTTCTGCTTTCTTTGGTATTTACACCACTTGGAAAATCGGTAAAAGGTGCTACCAGATGGATCAACCTGGGATTTGCATTTCAGCCTTCTGAGGCGTCCAAAATATTATTGATTTTATTTTTTGCAGCGTTCATAATGAAATATAAGGATAAAGTTAAGACTTTATCTTTTATATTTATTTGTTTTTTATTACTGATTCCGCCATTAGTAATGGTCGTAATGCAGCCTGATCTATCAACTACGATTATGCTTACGGTTATCATCAGCTGCATAATGTTTTCAGCCGGCATAAATATGAAATTTGTCATAACGGTTCTTGCTATTTCAATTCCGTCTGCATTACTTGTTATATTTGATGCACTTGCGGATAAAAGTGTTATTCTCAGGGAATATCAGCAAAGCCGTATTCTTGCATGGCTGCATCCTGAGGATTATGCAAATTCAGATGCATATCAGACTCTAAACTCTATGATGGCAATAGGTTCGGGACAGCTTTTAGGAAAAGGTTATAATACAAATGAAATCAGCTCTGTTTTAAATGGCGGTTTTGTCTCCGAATCTCAGACCGACTTTATCTTTACTGTTGTTGGTGAAGAGTTTGGTTTTATAGGCGGATGCGCAGTTATTTTATTACTTTTACTTATCGCAATAGAATGTATGGTTATTGCAGGTAGGGCCAAAGATCTTACCGGACAGCTTATCGCTACAGGAATGGGGGCCTGGATAGGTTTTCAGGGATTTCTGAATATAGGAGTTGCTACAGGAGCGCTTCCCAATACAGGAATTCCGCTTCCGTTTGTAAGTGCCGGTCTTACTTCTATTGTCAGCTGCTACGTTGGAATGGGATTTGTACTAAACGTCAGACTGCAAGGTAAAAAATATTTTTAGTTGGGGAAGGGGTAACCTATGAATATCGCATTTATCGCACATGATGCAAAAAAGAAACTTATGCAGAATTTTTGCATTGCATACAGAGGAATTTTATCCAAGCATGATCTTTATGCCACAGGTACAACAGGAAGACTTATTGAAGAAGTAACAAATTTAAGTGTCTATAAATACCTGGCCGGTCATCTTGGTGGATCTCAGCAGATTGGTGCTGCTATAGAAGCAAATGAAATTGACCTTGTTATTTTTCTTCGTGATCCGCTTACACAGAAGATGCATGAGCCTGATGTAAATAATGTAATGCGTCTCTGTGATATGCATAATATTCCTATAGCAACTAATCTTGCAACTGCTGAATTATTAATTAAGTCTTTAGATAGAGGAGATCTTGAGTGGCGTGAGATGTATAAATAAAATAAAAAATCGTCTTATTGCAATTACTCTTATTATATGCTCCTCTACAGGAATTGCCGGATGCTCAAGTCAAGAATATGCGTTTCCTTATTCAGTGCCCACAGTAGAATATGGTGAAAATACGGGTGATGTGATGAAAACATTTGCTCATGATTTGTGTGTTACAAACAGCGATATAGGTGATTCTATAACATTATCCGAAAATACCTGCTGTGGATTATTTGATTTAAAAAATAAGAAAACTTTATACTCAAAGAACGCACAGATTCAACTTGATCCCGCTTCGCTTACCAAGGTAATGACAGCAATAGTAGCATTAAAGAACGGATCACTTGACCAGATACTCATTGCTGATTCTGATGTCTATATAAATGAACCGGGTGCACAGCTCATTAACCTTAAGGAAGGCGATTCAATGACTTTGGATCAGGCATTGCATATTCTACTTCTGTATTCAGCAAATGATGCTGCAGTGCTTATTGCAAAAGGAGTATTGGGAAGTGTAGATGCTTTTGTTGAAGCAATGAATAATGAAGCCAAGGCTATTGGAGCAACACATACACATTTTATGAATACAAACGGTCTTACAGCCGATGACCATTATACAAGTGTGTATGACATGTATCTTATGTTCAATGAAGCGCTTAAATATGAAAAGTTCAGCGAAATAATACGAATGCCTTCGTATTCAACACAATTTTCTACAGCATCAGGAAGCTTGAGAGATGTTGAGGTAAAAAATACTAATGGTTACATTAATGGAAACAGGTCAATGCCTGCAGGAATAACTGTGCTCGGAGGTAAAACCGGTACAACAAATGCAGCAGGACACTGCCTGATTCAGCTGGCTTCAGATACTTCAGGAAACAATTATATAGCTGTTATTATGAGAGCAGAAGATACGGAAACTCTTTATTCTGAAATGAGTGATTTGTTATTGCAGATAACGGGTGGTTAAACTATAATATTATTATAAAAAAGAAAAGATTTTAACGAGAAACTATGATTTTCACGTATCTTTTCCTAATAACAAAAAATCAAAAAACGTGGAGGGTATGGATATGGTTCAATTAATAGTTGGGAATAAGGGTAAGGGCAAAACAAAATGCCTGTTGAACAAAGTCAATACCGAGGTAAAGAACATCTTAGGCAATGTGGTTTTTCTTGACAGAAACACAAAGCATATGTTTGAACTCAACAACAAAGTACGTCTTATTGTAGTTCCGGAGTTTATGATTGAAAATTCAGATGAATTTATCGGATTCGTCAGTGGCGTGATTTCTCAGGATCACGATCTTCAGCAAATGTATTTCGATGGTTTCCTTAGTATCGCTTGTCTTGAAGGAAAAGATATCACATCTACAATTGAAAAACTTGATCGTTTAGGCGAGAAATTTAATGTTGATTTTGTACTAAGCGTTTCTATGGATGAATCAGAGCTTCCTGAAGCTGTAAAGTCAAAGGTTGTAACTGCTCTATAATTATATAATTTAGGATAGGAAATAGATAAGCCGCGTTTTATCTCGCGGCTTATCTTTAATTTTGAGTATGGCTAGAAAACCAAAAAACAAGATAACAAAATATCCCATGTTTTTGCATATAAATGTAGGAATTGTTTTTTTTGCATTTATACTGGTTTATGTAATTATCTGTGTTTTTATGTATTTTAACAAAAAGCATATAGTAGGCTACGAAGTAAGAGAAGGCTCTCTTTCATCAAATAATATATATGAAGCTGTAGCTCTTAGAAGTGAAAGTATTGTTACTGCGGCTAATGCAGGCTATGTTAACTATTTTGCTCCCGAAGGTCAACGTGTTGCTGTAGGGAATCTCGTATATACTGTTGATGAATCAGGTGATCTTCTTGATTATCTGAAAACACAGGGAACAGAACAGGCTTCTCTGACAAATGAAGATTTAAGTGAACTTCGTTCTCAGATAGTTAGTTACAGCGCGGACTTTGATCCTAAGACGTTTTCAACTGTATATGATTTTAAAAACAGCCTGGATGGAACCGTTCAAAAGCTTGCGAGTGCCAGCGTGTTGCAGAGTATTAATTCTCTAAATAATAATGCCGGTGCATTAAACAGTATTAACTATTGTTATTCACAGGGAACCGGTATTGTTCAATATTATGTTGATGGATATGAAGATCTAAATATTTACAATATGACTTCAGATCTTCTTGATAATACAAAATATGAGCGTAAACAGTTAATCAGTAATGCACTTGTAGGTGTAGGCGATCCGGTATTTAAGTTATCTACAAATGAAGACTGGATGGTAGTAATAAAAGAGAACGATCTTGAAAAGGTTAATGCTCTTGCCGAGAAAGAATATGTTAAAGTTCGTTTCCTAAAAAATCAGGATGAAGCATGGGGAAAAGTATCATATGTAACAAATGATTCCGGTGATACTTTTGTAGGGCTGTCTTTTACCAATTCAATGATAACTTTTGTAAAGGATAGGTTTTTAAGCGTTGAACTTATCACAGAAGATGAGAGCGGATTGAAAATACCCAATTCTTCTATTGCTGAGAAAAGTTTCTTTGTAATACCTAAAGAATATGTAACAAAAGGTAATAATAACAATTCTGGTGTTCTTCGAGATAAATATGATGAAAACGGAAATGAGACATCGGAATTTATTGAAGTAGAGCTCTATAATGAAAACGAAGATTCATATTACGTTGATGATTCTACTTTGAGAAATGGTGATCTTTTGATTAAATTAGATTCTCAGGATAAATTCACTGTCAATTCAAAAGATACATTGATTGGTGTTTATAATATCAATAAAGGCTATGCAGATTTTAGACAGATAAGTATTTTATATCAGAATGATGAATACGCTATCGTAAAATCAAATACAAATTATGGTCTAAACGTATATGATTATATTGTGCTGGATGCTTCAACTGTGGAAGGTGATGCTAAGAACCTTGACACTTCGGAAGAAAACTAGCATAATAAAGAGTGTTATATTATTTTTTTGTTGGGGTTAGGAGTTAATCACATGAGTGTAATGGATAAGTTTTTATCAGCTATGAAGTTGAATGGGGATGATGAGAGCGGATATTATGATTCTGATGATGATGCATATTATGACAGTACCATCGAACCAATTCATAAGAGCAGCTCGATAGGAAAAGATGATCCTTCAATTGAGGTAAATGAGGAGAAGCTTAAAAGGACTGCACCTGCACCAAGAAGTATGCCATCAAGAAGCCGCACTGGTAATGGGATGGAAGTTTGTGTAGTTAAGCCTACATCAATTGAGGATGCAAGAGAAATTACCGAAACGCTTCTTAATAATCGTACTGTTGTACTTAATCTTGAAGGAATTGATGTTGAACTTGCACAGAGAATTATTGATTTTACATCAGGTTCATGTTTTGCTATAAGTGGAAATCTTCAGAAAATTTCCAGATATATTTTTATAGTAACACCTGCAAGTGTTGATATTTCAGGAGATTTTCAAGATATTTTAGGTGGTGCTTTTGATGGAGGCATGGGAAGTACCGGTCCACAGCAGATGTAAACAAAATCTGGTTTTTAGGCAGAAGCATTTGTTTCTGCCTTTTCTTATGTATATGTATTTTTTGATTAAATGAGTTTTGACAAATAAAATTTTCTTTTATTTGAAAGGTGTTTTTATGTCTGAAAGATTAACAGTAAATTATAATAATTCGCCCTGTTACGATATTATATTTGACAAAAGTTTTGATGGACTTGCGAAAAATATTTCAGAACTAGGATTTGAGGGCAGAAAAATCGCAATTATTACGGATTCCAATGTAAGACCTTTATATGCGGATATTATTGTTGAGTTACTTAAAGAGTTAGCTTCAAAAATAATCGTTTATGCTATTCCGGCAGGAGAAGAAAATAAAAACCTTGATGAAATCAGAAAGGTTTATTCTGAACTGATTGATAATAAGTTTGACAGAAAAGACCTTATTATAGCTGTAGGTGGTGGCGTTGTAGGTGATATGGCCGGTTTTATTGCCGCTACTTATCTGCGAGGTATTTCTTTTATTCAAGTACCGACAACGCTTCTTGCTCAGACAGACAGTAGTATCGGTGGTAAAACAGGTGTCGATTTTAATGGCTTTAAAAATATGGTTGGTGCATTTTATATGCCTGTGCTTGTATATATAAATATAAGTGTACTAAGCACATTACCTGCTGAACAGTACGCATCAGGTTTTGCTGAAGTTATGAAGCATGGATTGATAAAGGATTCTGATTTCTATATTTGGCTCATTGATAATATGTATGAAATCCAGGAGAAGGATCCTGAGACTCTCATATATATGATAAAAAAGAGTTGTGACATAAAGAGACTTGTAGTTGAGAAGGATCCCACTGAAAAAGGCGACAGAGCATTACTTAATTTTGGCCATACAATTGGCCATGCTATCGAAAAATATAAGAATTTCGAATTGTTTCATGGTGAATGTGTTGCTCTTGGATGTGTCGCTGCTGCATTTATTTCATGGAAAAGACAAATGCTTTCGATGGAAGAATATTATGAAATAAGAGATATGTTCGTTCCTTTTGGATTGCCTATTTCTGTAACGGATATTGACGATGAAAAAATTATTGAAATTATGCATTCCGATAAAAAAGCAGATGGAAAAAATATTAAATTCGTTCTTCTAAAGAAAGTTGGAAAAGCTGCCCTTGACAAAACAGTTACTGATGATGAGGTGAGAGCTGCTTTAAAAGAAATCACCTGGTCAGATGAATTCGAATAAATATATTTTGGAGTGTTATTTATGAATAATTTTACAACGAAAAAGAAGGTGTTTCTTATTGCTGATTTTGTGGCAATCATACTTCTTGTAGCATTTGATCAGTTTACAAAATTTCTTGCTGTTACACACTTAATGGATCAAGATTCAATTGTTTTGATTCCGGGTGTTTTAGAGCTTACTTTTTTGAAAAACAGAGGTGCTGCATTTGGAATTTTACAGGACCAAAAAGTTTTCTTTGTTATGATAGCAATTATGATCCTGATTGTCATTGCATATGTTTTGTTTCAGCTACCGATGGAAAAAAAATATACAATTCTTCAGATAATTTTGGTTATGATTGCAAGCGGAGCAGCAGGTAATATGATCGATCGTCTGAAGAATGACTATGTGGTTGATTTTATTTCATTTGTTATAATTAATTTCCCCATATTTAATGTTGCGGATATTTATGTAACAGTTTCAACTATTTTGTTTATTATATTGTTCCTGTTTTATTATAAGGAGAAAGACTTTGACTTTTTAAGCTTTAAACAGCAAAAAAAATACAGGGAGATTAAATGACAGATACTACACTTAATGAAAACAAATTAAATTTTGTAGTACAGGAAGATATGGACGGAGAGAGAGTTGATAAGGTTATGAGCTCTCTCTCTGATTCTATGTCCAGAAGCTATATTCAAAAACTTATAAAGGAAAAAAAGGTTATAGTTAATGGGAAGACTGTAAAACCAAGTAATACTGTTTCTGAGGGCGACCTTATAGAGATGGAAATTCCAAAATCAATAGTCCCGGATATTGAACCTGAAGATATTCCTATAGATATTATTTACGAGGACAAGGATGTTCTTGTTGTTAATAAGCCTAAGGGCATGGTTGTTCATCCGGCGGCCGGACATTACAGCGGTACGCTGGTAAATGCTCTTATGTTTTATCTGGGAGATGATCTTTCCGGAATTAATGGTGTGATGCGTCCGGGTATTGTTCACAGAATTGATAGAGATACAACCGGTTCTGTAATAATATGCAAAAATGATCTTTCTCACAGATCGATAGCTGATCAGCTTAAGGAACATAGTGTTAACAGAGTGTATCACGCCATATGCCATGGAATTCTAAAGAATGACGAAGGTACTATCACCGGAAATATTGGAAGAAGCTCTAATGATAGAAAAAAGATGGCAGTTGTTAGTGATGAACAGGGAAAACATGCTGTCACTCATTATAAAGTAATTAAACGATTTGAAAAAGACAAAATGACATATATCGAATGCAGACTCGAAACCGGACGTACACACCAGATAAGAGTTCACATGGCTCATATAGGCCATCCGCTACTTGGCGATACTGTTTATGGTCCTTATATGAAGAGCCGTTTTAAACTTGAAGGGCAATGTCTTCATGCAAAAACTCTTGGTTTTATGCATCCTTCTACCGGAAAATATGTAGAAACCGATGCACCTCTTCCTGAATATTTCTGTCATTTACTTGATATTCTTCAATAAGCAGTTTTTATATTACATTATTTCAATTTGTGATATAATTGTATTAAATTTATGAAATCTTTTATTATGGAGGTTTTATTATGAATACAATCATTACAATAGGCAGACAATTTGGCTCAGGTGGACGTGAAATCGGAATGAAAGTTGCAGAGCATTTCGGAATCAAATTTTTTGATAAGGAGCTCCTTACCAGAGCAGCTTCCGAAAGTGGTTTTGCGCAGGAAATGATACAGGATCATGACGAACGACCCACAACATCTTTTTTGTATAACCTGGTTATGGATACGTATTCATTTGGATATAATTCCTCCAGCTTTGTAGATATGCCCATAAGCCATAAGATTTTTCTTGCACAGTTTGATACTATCAAAAAAATCGCTGATGAAGGCCCGTGTGTAATTGTCGGAAGATGTGCAGATTATGCTCTTGCTGATTATCCTAATGTAATAAATATTTTTATACATGGAGATGAGGAAGATAAAATCAACAGAATAATCAACAGATATCCTGATGTTAATAGCAAGGATAAAGCTTTAGAAATGATTCTGAAAAAGGATAAACAAAGACAAAGCTATTATAACTATTATTCATCAAAAAAATGGGGTAGATCTGATACGTATGATCTTACTATAAACAGCAGCGTTTTGGGAATTGATGGCACTGTAAATCTAATAACTCAGTTTGTAGAAGATTTTGAGACAGCATAAATCAAACAATGAAAGGAATAAGGGGCAGACAAGATGTTTGCTCCTTTTTTATACAAAATGGCATATAATTTTTTTGCAACTATATCAAGAATGAAATATATCGAGAGATGGGCTTTGATGCGCAATTCAAGGCAGGAGAATCTAAGTGAGCATTCCCTTGAAGTAGCAATGATCGCCCATGCTTTATGTGTAATAGGAAATGTTCGATACGGTAAAGACTTAAATGCGGAAAAAGCCGCGCTTATCGGACTTTATCATGATGCATCTGAAATTATTACAGGAGATATGCCAACACCTGTAAAGTATTATAATGATGAACTAAAGAATGCATATAAACAGGTTGAAGCCATTGCTGATGTTCAGCTTTTACATAAGCTTCCTGATGATCTAAGACCTGCATATGAAGAAATCTTCAAAACCCAGGACGGCGATGATGAAAAATATATGAGAAGACTTGTAAAAGCAGCAGATAAGCTTTCAGCACTGATTAAATGTATCGAAGAAAAAAATTCCGGAAACAGTGAATTTAGAACTGCTGAAAAAAGTACAATGAAATCATTAAATAAAATGATTACAGAACTCCCGGAAGTAAAAGACTTCATGGATGACTTCCTTGAACCTTACGGCAAGACTTTAGATGAGCTTTCATGAACATGTTTTTCAATTTTGAAAGGAACAGTTATGACGTATTTTACATGCTTTTTCCTTGATGCTGAAAAAGATATTATTGTTAGTCTTTATAAAGAACTTGATAAGATGTTTTATATCTTGTCGACGCCAAATCATCATACCGGTAACCTGATTAGAAATCTTTCAGCAATCTGTAAATTGCCGCTTTCTCAAAACGAAAACAAAATGCTGGAGATAAAGGGAGAAGTTCCGTGTTACGTTGATGCAAGTAACATTGAATCATATTTATTTAGTCTTGGCGACATCGAAATAGCAAGTATTTTTCCTGATGGCACTGTTGATGTTAAGGCAACGATTCCGGCAATCGCCAAAACACTTATGAGTCAGACTAAGAATTATCAGCTTGACTTATCAAAAACTATTTTTAAAACTTATGTACGAAAAGATATAAAATTCCGAGCAGATCTTCATACTCATATGAACGGAAATCTTCCGGGAGATGTACTTATCGCTCTTGGAATATATCATCAGATCAGATACCCCTTATATTATATAAAAAAACTTGATTTAAAACTTACAGACAGCCAATGGGAAAAACTTAATAAACAACGTGAAAAAGTAGCTCGGCAATTTGTATCATCAGGACTTGAAGGTAAATATCTGGACAGAAGAATAAACGATAATACCTTTATTAATTTTGCGGATCTTATTCTTAATAACCTTGATAATGCTGAGATGAATATTGTTAAGATAAGGGGGTCTTTGGCTGTTATTAAAGATGGACAGGCAGTTTTTACAAATCTTGAAAAAGTATATCTTTACAGATACGTTTTTTGCAAAGCAAAAGAGAGCGAAGATAAGATTAATTTAAATAACATAGATCAAATTCCGGATGCAGATGTAAGGTCTTCACTTCGGCAAATGTTAAAAGATAAGGAAACCCCGGAATATTGCAGAAATACCATTTTTCAGGATAAACTTCTTTGGATTGCACGTAATTATAAAAAGCAAGGTGTTTGTTATGCGGAAATAAGTGATACAACACTTGTAAAAAAATATGAGTCCCTTGAAATGCTTAAGCAGGTTCATGAGGTAATGCCTTATATATATCAGGAAACAGGTGTAATGATAAGATTTCTTGCTGCAATGAGAAGAATTCCTTTAACCATTGTTAAGGATGCAATAACTCCTGCTGATTATCTTGAAAAAAATCTTGAAGTCCTAAGAGCAACGTTTCTTGATCCTTATGTTGCCGGCTGTGATTTCGTAGGTGAAGAAATTAATGACATCATTACCCTGAAACCGGTATTTAAAGAATTGGTTAAGTTTGCAGCTATAGATCCGACCTTTGTAATAAGAGTTCATGCAGGTGAAAATGATAGTTTAAAAGACAATATTTCACATAGTATTGCCTGTGTAAAAGATTGTTTACTTCCTGGACAAAGTATGCCTAAAATGCGTCTTGGGCATGGACTTTATACATATAGCCCGAGGTCGAAAAAAGGAAAAGAAGTTATAAAACAGCTTAAGGAAAACAATATAGTTTTAGAGTTTCAGCTTACAAGTAATGTTCGCTTAAACAATCTTAATTCGCTTAAAGCGCATCCTCTAAAATATTATTTAAAGCAGGGAATAAGCTGCGTGCAGGGAACGGATGGTGCCGCTCTTTACGGTACAAGTTCAATAGATGAGCAGCTTTCACTCAAAAAAATGCTTGAGCTTTCTGATGCTGATCTGCAGCTCATGAAAAATGCTGAAAATAAAATTATAGAAGAGGGGCAGAAAGCGTATTCAGATAAGAAGGCAGCTTTTATCTCTATGCTAAAAGGCAAAGATATGGAAGAAGTACTTCTTGAAAAAATGAAAACCGTTAAAATATCTAAAAATGGTTCTAAGAAAATTAAAAAGCTCGATTCAAATACCGAACTGAAAGATGAAATTGCAGAGATAACATGGGATCGTTTTCCAATAGTATTACTTGGAGGAAGCTTTAATACCGAAAAAAGAGCAACAAGAACTACAACTGATGGTTTAAAAGAGCTTGATGAACTTATGGCTTTTTTAAATCCTGATGAAGTATGCTTTATTATTGGACATAAGCTTTCAGGTTATGAAAAATATCTGATAGAAAATAATACAAAAAATTTCAGGATTTATGCGGTAGTTCCTATGCTGATAACAAAATACGAAAGAGACAGATTGAAAGAATCAGGGGTATATATAAGAGTTTCACCTGAAGCGGAAGGAATGGGAATATATAAAAGCTTCAATTATGAAATATTTGAAAGAAGACCGTCAATGGTCGTGGCTTTTGATGGAAACAGTGCTGCAGCAAATCTAATTCAGGAAGCTAAAAACGGAAAGGGGAAATCAGCAATTTTTATATGGAGCCATTCACAAACACTTAAACAAAAAGCTAAATCCCTTCATGGGTATGTAAGTTATTTTGATAATGAAAATCCTATTATAGATCAACTTCTAAAATTGCAGCAAAGTTTTAGTCGTGATAAATTATAAAATATTTTATATTTTAGTAAAAAAATTAAACATTAATTGGTCAATATATTATATAATTAAGAACGAAAAAATGTATTTTTGTTGGGAGGAAAAAGGTAAAAAATGAGAACAGGTTTTTTCACAAAAATTCAGTCAGTTATTTTGGCTGCAGCTCTTGCGGTAACTATTATTCCAACAACTATGATTGTAACCGAGCCCATAAAAGCTGAGGCGGCGGCTGCTAATATAAGAGAAAATCTTACAGATAATCAGAAAAAAATCTTTGATGCCTATGAGTATCTTGATACACGAATCAAGGACGCAAGTGTTGAAGTATCGGTAAAAACAAAAGAAGACCTTGATAATACAGGTTTTTATACCATCTATACAGGAGCAGAGGAAAAGAAGAAATATACGGATGAGGATCTTAAATATGCGAGACGTGCATATGTTTATCAGAATCCTTTGAATATTGCCGGTGCAATGGCGGAGCTTAAGTTTTTGTATCTAAAGAACAAAGAGGGTAAGTATGCCTGCTATGCATATCTTCAGAGAACAAGTGATAAAGATTACACAAACGAAACTAAGAAATTAAAAAATGCTGTAAAGAAAATTATGGATACTATTGACGATGATGAAACAAATTTCGTTGTTGAGTATCAATGCTTTAATATGATTATTGATAACGTAACTAATGTAAATATCGCTATTGATAATAAGGATCTTAGGAATACGGCATATGGCGCCCTTGTGACTCACAGAGCTTCTTCACAAGGGTATGCACTTGCATTTGCCGCACTTCTTGATGCAGCTGAAATATCAAATGACATCCTTTTTAACAGCACAAAATGCTGGAATCAGGTAAAAATAGGTACAAAGTGGTATGAAACAGATATTGTCGGTTGCGATAAGGCTAAAAAAGGCAAAATTGATTATGAAAGATTCAATACGTCCCAGGCCACAATGAAAAAGCTTGGCTTAACACGTGTGAATTTCTGTTCAAAGTATCGTACATCAAATGGCAAGCATAAAGAAACTGTTAATAAACTTCAGAAATATGATGATGAAGTTTTAAAGGATTCACACAATTTTGGGCTTGGAATCCTGAATGATGACGGTACTGTAACACGTACAACAATGCTTTCATGTGAACAGACTGTTAAAATTGTACCCACATTCAAATATAATTCCCAGCTTTATAATTGCAGTCTCGCTCTTAAAGATGTAGTTATAACAACAAAAGAAGCGGACAGTTACTTTAAATGGGTAGGCTGGACGAAAGACAAACCATATATTGAGCTTTCAAGAGGCGGGGCCGGAAAAAACAGAACATTAAGCCTGGTACTGTATTATGATGATGGAAGCAATAATGGTGCGGGTTCACCAATTAATGTATCTTACGAAATAATCGATAATGATGATACATCCGGTTCATTTGTTTATAAAATAACAGGCGATAATACTGTTTCACTGGCAAAAGTAAAACAAAAGAGCATAAAGAATGTAGTAATTCCTTCAACCGTGGTTGTTGGTGGAAAGAATTATAAAGTAACTAAAATTGAAAGCAATGCTTTTAAATTTAACAGAAAGCTGGAGACAGTGATTCTTGGCTCAAATATCTCAGAAATCGGAAGCAATGCATTTTCAGGAAAAACTAAGCTAATACGTGTAGAAACAACAGGAATAAACCTTAATAAGATTGGAAGCGGCGCCTTTAAATCTGCTGATGAAAATACATTTTTCCTTCTTAAAGCGGCTAATAAAGGTTCATACAACAAAATAGTTAAGAAGCTAAAGAAATCCGGTGCTAAGAAATCAGTATTTAAATATAGAAACATTAACTATTAAATATTCAGAATAGATAGCGATTCAATGAAATGAAAATCAGAGAATCGCTATTTTATTGCGTTATGTGCAGTTAGTTATTCAAATTACACTGTATAACCCTGTATAACCCTGTATGTTGCAATGTGTAGTTTTATTTCGTTAAAGAGGGATTTAACGAAGTGATATATTCTTCGCTATTGCTCCTAAACTATTAATTGAAATACTTATCGCGACTTTCGCAGTAATTTAAGTAAGATTTAGTCGCGTTAACTTCTTCACTGTTCGTGATGTATCTCTATTCATATAATAAATATATGAATAGATCTCAGGATGATATCCAAGTACTCAAAAAAGTAAATATGATTGTTAAGGAGAAACTTCCTGATTTAAACAAAAAACATCCTTAGAAAAAATAAATTTATCTAAGAATGTTTTTTTGTTTTTTATGAAATTATAATATCAAGTTAGATTCTTGCTACGCCACATTCTCTGGCTGCTTTTGCAACAGCTTCTGCAACTGCCTGTCCAACACGTTTGTCAAATGCCAAAGGAAGAATGTATTTATCATTTAATTCTTCAGGTGAAACAAGATTTGCAAGAGCATATGATGCAGCCTGTTTCATTTCTTCAGTAATATCCTTTGCTCTCACATCAAGTGCTCCTCTAAAAAGTCCGGGGAAGCAAAGAACATTATTTATCTGATTAGGATGATCACTTCTACCGGTACCGACTACAGCTGCTCCGGCTTCAAGCGCTTCATCAGGCTCGATTTCAGGAACAGGATTAGCCATAGGAAATACTATTGCTCCGGGAGCCATTGATTGAATCATTTCCTTTGAGACAATATGTGGTGCACTTACACCTATAAATACGTCAGCATTTTTCATTGCATCAGAAAGATTTCCTGAGAATTTTTCAGGGTTTGTTTTTTTAGCCATCTCTTCCTGAGCAGAATTCATTTCAACGCCTTCGCACAAAATACCACATCTGTCAACCATCTTTAAATGTTTAACTCCCAGATTCATAAGATGCTTGCCTATTGCTATGCCTGCTGAACCTGCACCGTTTATTACAACTTTTGCTTCTGCCAGATCTTTATTAACTACACGAAGAGCATTTATCAAAGCAGCGCCAACAACAACAGCTGTTCCGTGCTGATCATCATGAAATACCGGAATATCACAGATTTCCTTTAGCTTCTGCTCTATTTCAAAGCATCTTGGAGCGGCAATATCCTCAAGATTTATACCTCCAAAAGAGCCGGAAATCAGATAGATTGTACGAACGATTTCATCTACATCTTTACTTCTTATACAGATGGGAAACGCATCAACATCAGCAAATTCTTTAAAAAGAGCACATTTTCCTTCCATTACGGGCATTCCTGCTTCAGGTCCGATATCGCCAAGTCCAAGAACCGCAGTTCCGTCTGTAATAACAGCTACAAGATTATGCCTTCTGGTGAGTGTATAAGACTTTTCATAATCCTTCTGAATCTCAAGGCAAGGCTGTGCAACACCGGGTGTATAGGCAAGGGATAAATCTTCTTTATTTTCAACCTTTACTCTTGAAACAACTTCAATCTTCCCTTGCCACTCTCCGTGCAATTTTAATGACTCTTCAGCGTAGTTCATTGATTTCATTCTCCTCATTTGATAATGTTTTTAGCACGCACCTTTATTTTCCAAGTGCCTAAACTCTGCTATACTAATTATCAATAATAATAAGGAGAATAATTAAATGCAAGGAAAATTACCAAAAAGAAATGAAGTCGAAAAGGAATTAACCTGGAGACTCGAGGATATTTATGAAAATGAAGATAAATGGGAAGCTGAAGTAAATGAAGCTTTGCAAATTTCTGAAAGAATTGCCAAATATAACGGAAAGCTTTCAGAAAATGCCAAAAATCTTCTGGATGCTTTAAAGCTTTATGAAAAAGCTGATCTTTTATCGAGCCGTTTCTATGGATATGCACATATGAGACACGATGAAGATACTGCTAATTCCAAGTATAACGGTATGAATCAAAGAGCAATTTCCGTAAATGTTCATATCGGAGAAAAAGCATCCTTCATCGAACCTGAAATATTAGCTATTTCTGATGAACTACTCTCCTCTTTTTATAAGGAAGAGCCTGAACTTAAGAAATACGAAAACAGAATAAGAGAAATCAGACGTCTTAAGTATCATATACTAAGTAAAGAATTAGAGCAATTAATTGCGTCTACCGGTGAAATGGGCAGAACCCCTTATAATGGTTTCAATATGCTCTCTGATGCCGACTTGAAATTTCCAACTGTAAAGGATAAAGATGGCAACGATGTAATACTCTCAAATGGGCGTTTTGTGCCAGTTCAGATGTCAAAGGACAGAGAACTAAGGAAAAAGGCTTTTGAAGCCTTCTATGGCCGATATGAAGAGTTTAAGAATACCTGGGCTGCATTATATGACGGAGAAGTAAAAACCCGTATTTTTAATTCAAAAGCAAGAAAATACAATTCTAATTTTGAGGCAGCTGTTGATGAAAATAATGTTGATCCCGCTGTTTGTGACAGGCTAATCGACTCCATTCATAACGGTTTTGATAAAATGCACAGATATGTCGCGCTTCGCAAGAAGTTGTTAGGTGTAGATGAGCTTCACATGTATGATGTTTATGTTTCCATGATAAATGATTTTGATATGGAAGTAAGCTATGATGAAGCTAAAGAACTTTCACTTAAAGCTTTGGCTCCTCTTGGTGATGAATACCTTAGAATTGTGAAAGAAGCTTATGAAAATCGTTGGATTGATGTAGTTGAAAATGAGGGAAAAAGAAGTGGCGCGTACAGTAGTGGTGCTTATGGCGTTCATCCCTATATGCTTCTTAATTATAATAACACACTTGAAGATGTATTCACTCTTGTTCATGAAATGGGACACTCAATTCATACCTGGTATTCTGAGCATGAGCAGAGCCTTTGGAATGCAGATTACAAAATTTTTGTAGCAGAAGTTGCTTCAACAACAAATGAAGTACTGCTCTATCATTACCTTAAGGATAACGCTAAGAGCAAAGAAGAAAAAGCATATATAATAAATCATTTCCTTGAGAGCTTTAAGTCAACAATGTACAGACAGACAATGTTTGAAGAATTCGAAAGAAAGACAAACGAAATGGCTGAGAAGGGTCAGCCGCTAACTGCAGAGTCTCTGTCAGATGTATACTACAATCTGAATAAAGAGTATTTTGGTGAAAATATGATATCAGACCCTCAGATAGCTTACGAATGGTGTCGAATTCCTCATTTCTATTATAATTTTTACGTATATCAGTATGCTACCAGCTTTGCAGCATCTGTTTCGATTGCCGGGAAAATTCTAAAAGAAGGTAACAGCGCCGTAGAAGAATACAAGAGTTTCCTTAAGAGCGGATGTACTCAGGATCCGGTAAGCCTTCTAAAAATTGCTGGTGTTGATCTTACAACTGCGGCTCCTATAGAAGACGCATTAAAAGTATTTGATGAAGCTATTAGTGAAATGGAAGAATTATTTAAGTAACAGTAAAAAAGTCTGATTATCTTTTGAACGATAATCAGACTTTTTTATTTTAGTATAGATTCCTAAATTACTTCAGAAATTATAAATTAATAATTTTGTACGTTCGGATTATATGTTTCTTTTATTGCTGTATAAAGCTCTGCATCTGAACAATTTTTGTAAGGAAATACATAAAATACACCGGCTATACCACATGTAATTATTGCAAGCAAATACCAACCGATAAATGAAAGATCATAAACAAAAGCATTCATTTTCTGGCCATTCATCATCTGTCTTGATAATGTTATTGCTTCATTTGATGACATATTAGGATCTTCTGCCATCAGATAAGGAACCAGTCTGTATGAATATGCTTTAATGATTCCCGGTATAAAACAAAGCATAGACCAAAGAAATAGATAAAGGTCCTTAAGGAACATAGTCTTAACAATATTCATCCAATTGTTTTTAAAACCAAATGTAACTTCTGAGATTTGTGCATTTTCAACAGCCCGGTTAACAATAAAGAATCTTTGGCATCCTACTTCAAGAACATTAAATAATATAATATCAAGTATAATTCCGATTATGACAGCTATACCTATAACACCGACTATTGCTGCTATTATTTCAGGTGTTAATTTATCCATCAACTCCTGCATTGTTTCCTCATTATTTGATGCACTGTTAGCGGAACCGCTTGCCGTACCACCAACACAAATACCGAGGATTATTGTAACAACAATACATGCCCATCTGTTCTTTTTAAAGTTCATAAGTCCATTAGCTTTAAGCTGTGAATTGGTCCACATAGTATTATCTCCCTTCAAATATAAACTTTTTTCTATATTATGATTATACATCATGTAAATGTATAAAAAAAACGATAATTTGGAAAAATATATTGTTTTTAATTTCTTTTTTATAAAAATAGCGTAATTTTTGAAAATCGATAATATATTAAATGAATCTTTTTAAAAATTTGCAATTTGTTCAGATAATTATTTCTTGCACTATCATGCTATAATTATTTCAAATACTAAAGTACCAGACTAATATGGAAAATATATTCGGTTTAAAGTACTCTCAACTGACCGGTATGAGTCAGAAAAAAACATACATGTATATGTGAGGAGTAAATATGGGGGCAGATTCAGAATATAATAGAAAATTACATTTACAACGTTTGGAAAAGCTTCATTCTCTTGAGGACATGTTACCTGTATATTGCATGCCCTATCTCGATGATAAAGAACTGACATCTCAGATAAATACAGTTATTTCATACGCGTATGATCTTATAACTTTTTTTCAGTTTTTAAAGGAGCGAAATCCACTTCTAAGAAACATAAGAGAAATCAAAGAAATTGATATTGACATTTTGGACAAGCTGTCATTCGAAGATATTAATGAATTTCAACGATATCTTTCATTTAACAATGGTGAAAACAAGCATGTTAATAAAGAAAAAGGTATAGCAAGAAGAATGTCTGCTGTACGTGGATTTTACGAATTCATGTGCCAGCATCATTATTTAAAGAACAACCCTACACTTGGGGCTGCAAAAAGGCGCAAAACACCCAAAAAAGACATTATCAGAATGAACTCTGATGAAGTTAATACATTAATGGATACTGTAATTAATACTGAAATAAAGGTTTCTGACAGACAACGTGCATTATGTGAGAAAACCAATCTGCGTGACACCGCTATTTTTACACTTCTTTTAAATACAGGTATTCGTGTTTCTGAATGTGTAGGGCTTGATCTCGATGATATCAACTTTGAAGAGAATTCATTTTCTGTAGTAAGAAAAGGTGGGAATACACAGATATTGTATTTTAACAGAACAACTGCTGAGGCTTTAAAGGAATATATTAATTTCGAAAGACCAAGCCTTATATCTGATGATAAAGAAAAAGCATTATTTTTATCACTGAGAAAAAGAAGAATTACTGTTCGAAGTGTTGAGCTTATGGTAAAAAAATATACCATGCTCGCTGTTCCCGGCAAAAAACTAACGCCTCATAAAATGAGAAGTACTTACGGTACTGCCCTTTATCGTGAAACAGGTGATATAAGGCTTGTGGCAGATGTACTTGGTCATAAAGATATCAACACTACTGCTAAACATTATGCTGCTATTGAAGAGGAACACAGAAAGCGGGCAGCTTCTATTGATCCATATAATTAAGTATAAAATTTTATACACTCTTAACTCAAAGATTAAAAAACTCCGATTATTCAATTTTATCATTAAAAATAGATGAATAATCGGAGTTTATATTTATGCAGAACACTTAGCAAAGTTCTGGCAAATATTTTATTTCAGATGAGAACTTATAACAAATTATAAAAGCTCCTGGAATCCCGGAACAAAAAGGTGTCTCGGAATACCATCAACCATAATAGGTCCTACATCTCCTTGAATCAATGGACGAACATATGTGATGAATTCATCTGTTACATAGGTTCCTTCTTTATTTATCCATTCTCTCGGAACAAGACGTTCATCATTTGCAATCTTATGAACATCCTTAACTTCTGTACCTGCCTGATAAGGATCATCAGAAAGTCTTTCAATTACAACCATCTTACCGCTATCACCTTCATCAGCAGCCTTCATTGCAGCGCCACCTACTTCATAGGCTTCAAGAATATCAACACGTGAAGCACAATGACTGGCAGCTCTCTGAAGGGTTGATAATTCAATAGCACGTGTCTTGCATCCTATTTCTGTAGAAAGCACAGTGCAAAGATATCTGGCAGTTCCTGTAAGCTGCTTATGCCCGAATGCATCTACATATTCAACGCCATTATCATATTCGCTGATATATTTACCATCTTTATCGTGTATACCTTCAGAAATAGCAATAACTACATTTGCTTTTTCTTTAAGAAGCTTCTTTACCTTATCAACAAATTTCTTTACATCAAAAGGAAGTTCAGGTAAATAAATAGCATCAGGTCCATCACAATCCTCACCTCTTGAAAGAGCTGCAGATCCTGTAAGCCATCCTGCATTTCTACCCATAATTTCAACTATTACAACCTGACCATGTTCTGTCTCAAGACTCCATCCGTCACGAATGATTTCTTTTACAGATGTGCCAATGTACTTTGCAGCTGAACCATAACCCGGTGTATGATCGGTAAGAGCAAGGTCATTATCAATAGTTTTGGGACATCCTACAAATCTTACGGAAGAACCTGAAATAATAGCATAATCTGAAAGCTTTTTAATGGTATCCATAGAATCATTGCCACCAATATAGATGAAGCAATCAATCTCAAGATCGGAAAGAATCTGGAATATCTTTTCATAAGTTTCCTTGCTTTCAAAAATCTCAGGAAGCTTAAAACGACATGATCCCAGATATGCAGATGGTGTTCTCTTTAAAAGCTCAGCATCAAGACCGGTTTTAATATGATCAGCAAGATCAATATAGCGACCTTCCATAAGTCCCTGTACGCCATGGATCATTCCATACACTTTTTTATATCCACGGTCTATTGCAGTACGATAAACACCTGCAAGTGAGGAATTAATTGCAGCTGTAGGTCCTCCTGACTGTCCAACAATTACGTTTCTCTTCTCCTTAGTTGCCATGGTTATGAATACCCCCTTATCAAGTTTTGTTATGCAACATGTATATATTTTATCAAAATATGCTGACTATGTCATTAAAAATGTCCATAATTATAAAATCTCTTTAAAAAACATCTATAAAATGGTTATATTTTTTTTATTTTTTAACTTGATATAAATAGGGAAAGTATAAACATGCTCCCTTGATGAGCAAAAATCGATTAGAAAGTTTACTATTTTGTTACTTCAATTTCTTTAATGAGAAATTCATTTCCCTGCTGAAGGTACGTTCTTTCACTACCACAAAAAGGACATATGCGCCCATGGTTTATTGTTCCATACTCTTTTTTACACTCTTCACAATATGTAATAGCCGGAATTGTTTCTATAAACAATTCCGTATCTTTTAATAGAGGGTGCTTAATTGCTGCCCATTTCCAGCAGTCACTAAGAAAATGCGGAATAACAGTTGAAACTTCACCAAGTTCAACAGTTACTTTATCTATCTTTTCTATTTTGTTCTCTTCTGCGACAACCTTAAGGTCATCGATAATATGAAATACAACGCCAAGTTCGTGCATATTAATCCTCACTACCTGATTTTCATAACGCCTTCTGATAAAAGAATCAGAAGGCGTTTTAATATTGCTTTATTTGTTCTTTTTGAATTTGATATTTATAGCCTGTTTAGCCGCATATGGAAGAATATATTTTAACTTATCTTCACTCTTCCTCATAACACTGCATTCAGGATTTTCTCTGAAAAGATGTATAGCATCGAATTCACATTTTGTAGTACAAAGACCGCACCCAATACATTTATTTGTATCAACAACAGATGCACCGCATGAAAGGCATCTTGCTGTTTCTGCCTTAACCTGTTCTTCGGTAAATACAAGCTTTGCATCTCTAAAGGAATGTGTAGGATCAGCTATTTTTTCATTCTTACCCGGAATCTGTCTCTTGCAGGTATCATAGTCCTTAACGAGAATATTGTCTTTATTAAGTTCCTTAAAATCATTACGATTTCTGCCAATTGTAAGAGACGAATGAGGCTGTACAAAGCGATGAATTGATATTGCGCCTTGCTTTCCTGCAGCAATTGCATCTATAGCAAATTTAGGGCCTGTATATACATCTCCGCCAACAAAAATATCAGGTTCTGATGTCTGGTAAGTTAATGAGTCTGCAACAGCTCCATTTCCGCGACCAAGTTCAACCTTTGTTCTTTTTAACAGATCGCCCCATAAAATAGATTGTCCGATACTTAAAAAGACATGCTTACATTTAATTGTGACTGTATCATTTTCATCATACTTAGGATTAAATCTGTGTTCATCATCAAATACGGACAAACATTTTTTAAGTACGATTCCTGTAACTTTACCGTTTTCTGTCAGAATTTCTTTTGGACCGTAACCACAATTTATTGTGACACCATCTTCTTCTGCTTCTGCAATTTCTTCATCTGATGCAGGCATAATGTCTCTGGATTCCAAGCAGAATTGCATTACGCTGTCTGCACCGCATCTTACAGCACTTCTTGATACATCAATGGCAACATTACCACCACCAATGACAACAGCATCTCCGTTAATTTTTAGGTTTTCATCCTCTGTAACGGCATGAAGGAAATCAACAGCTGTTATAACACCGTCAGCATCCTCTCCTTTTATTCCGGCTTTTCTGCCTCCCTGACAACCGATTGCAATATAAAATGCCTTATAGCCTTGATTTCTTAGATCATCTATAGTTATATCTTTGCCTACTTCAATTCCGGTCTTGATGGTAACACCCATCTCTTTGATAATATCAATTTCAGCCTGAACTACATCTTTCTCAAGCTTATATGAAGGAATACCATAAACCAGCATACCACCGGCTCTGTTATTTTTTTCAAAAATTGTGGGTCTGTATCCTTTTTCTGCAAGGTAAAATGCACATGAAAGTCCGGCAGGACCTCCACCGATAATCGCTATCTTCTCATCAAATTCACCCTGAACCTTAGGGATTACCTTCTTTGGTATAAACCTCGTATCTGAATTTAAGTCCCTGGCAGCTATAAATTTCTTAACTTCATCAATAGCAACAGCCTGATCAATTGTACCTCTTGTGCAGGCTTCTTCACATCTTCTGTTACAGATATGACCACAAACTGCAGGAAGCGGATTATTCTTTTTAATTAGTTCAAGAGCTTCCGTATATTTACCCTGAGCAGCCAGTTTTAAATATCCCTGAACTGCAATGTGTGCAGGACATGCAGTCTTACAAGGCGCAGTGCCTGTATCATAACAATTTTTTCTGTTATTATCTCTGTAATCGAGGTCCCAATCTGCTTCAGACCATTTTTTCTCACTTGGAAGAATATGCTTAGGGTACGTAACTTCTGTTCCATCCTTTTTGCAGAGTTTTTGACCAAGTTTAACCGCACCTGCAGGGCATACCTCAACACAGCGTCCGCACGCAACACAATCTGTTTTACTGACTTTTGCAACATATGCTGAACGTGACATATTAGGAGTATTATAAAGCTGTGAAGTTCTAAGAGCATAACATACATTAACATTACAGTTACAGATAGCAAAAATCTTGTTTTCACCATCTATATTTGTAATCTGATGAACAAAACCGTTATCTTCCGCTTTTTTGAATATCGAAAGAGCCTCTTCTTTTGTTATATATCTTCCGCCTTTACCGGTTTCAACAACATAATCAGCCATATCACCAACGGCAATACACCAATCCATTTCATCATCCGCGCAGCCCTCATCATAAGTCTTACGTGATCTGCGGCATGAACAAGGACTTGCTGCATACTTACCTTCATATTTGTCAAGCCAGTGTGAAATATGCTCAAGGGATATGGATTCATTATTCATCCCGATTGCTTTCTCAACAGGGATAACATGCATACCAATGCCTGCTCCTCCCGGAGGAACCATTGGTGTGATTTTCTCGAGAGGAAGAGTTGTCATGTAATCAAAGAATTTACCCATTTCAGGATGCTCATCAATGAGTTCCTTATTCATGTTTGTAAACTCAGCACTTCCCGGAACATACATTGGTACCAGGTATTGCTTCTCTCTCTTATCATTTTCCCAGTTATACTCTACAAGTCCAGTCCATGACATATGATCAAGAAGTTCCTGAAGATGTCCTGCTTCTATACCAGATAAAGCCTTAAGCTCATCAAAAGTCTTTGGTTTTCTGACCCCCATTTTTAGAGCCAGTTCAGCTTCTTCATCTGAAGCTATAGCCGCGAGTGCCCAATACTCAGGATCATCATTTGTTAATTTCTTTAATCCCAGATGATAAGGAACTCTATCCGTAATCATTTTACCCAGTTTAATAATAGGCTCACGCATAACTGTGTCATCTTTTACATAAGATGGCTTGTAAGGTGGTTTTCTACCCATAAAAAATCTCCTTTAAAAAACAATTTTCAATACAACCATATTTTTTACAGGATACGGAAAAACTGTATTTAGTATCCTGATTGAGTCTAATATAGGGGGCTTATTAGCCCCCCTATATATTTCTATATATTATGCTATTAGTTCTATCAGGCTTATTCAGCTCTTTCCATAGCAAGCTGGAAGTCTTTAGTATCACCGAATACCTCATTTGCATAAGGGTTCTTTCCAAGCTTCACCGATCTCTTAATTATCTCTGCTATACAAATAACATTTATTGCGATTGACATAATTGCAACAAAGCCCTGCATTCTGGGATCAGCTGTAATACCCATTGAGGAAATGATTTCACCGGCTTGTGATGTTTTACCTGCACCCGAATTATAAAGTTCAATTGCCTTAGCATATAAATCCATTGTAGTTATGCCGTTTGCAGTAGCACCACCATAAACGGAAGGAAGAGCAGCTGCAAATTTACTTGAAAGCTGGAATCCGGGAACTACCTGTGCCCACATACACCAAATCGCAAGTGTATTTGCTCTGTTCTGAATCCATGCACCCTTGTTCCAGAAAGCATTTGCAAAAGTAGGCGCAAGAAGAAGTGCAACACCACAATACCAGGAATGTGTAGGAAGATTGAGATATGTATATTCAAAGTTCCATACATCATATGCAAGAATGAACCATACGGTCATGTCAGGCCAAAGCATATCTGAATGATTTCTGTCTTTTGATGAATAAAGATGCACACATCCTGTCATACAGAATATATTTATCATACCTGCAATGGCATTAACAACATTCCACCATCCGCCATAGATAAATACGCCTTCGTTTGAAGCCCACCAGGCTCCGTTCAAATTACCTGAAATAGAAAATGCAGCAAGAGCTGATTCCATGTCTGATACATTAGCAATCATAATATTTGCTGCAACGATAAACCAAGGGAACCAGGCGAACCACTTTTCTTTACCTATGCCCCACTTATACTTTATCATCATAAAGCCTACACATCCGATATCAGCAGCATAAAGCTTAAAATAATGGAACCAGCCGTCCATAAATGCTACTGTAGGATTCGAAGAACCTCCAAAAGCTCCCATATGTGCAGCTATAAAATAAACAGTAAGGATTGTAGGAATAATAACAAATACAATCATTCCACCAACTTTTGTTCTTCGGCCTATTTCATTCATGAGAATAAGTCCCACAAAAACAAGAACCCAGCCAATCAATTGAGAACTTGCTGTGGCGCCGTAAAGTTGAAATAACATAAAACACCTCCAAAATGAAAATATAAAAAAATTATAAAATAATAATAGCAATCTACATAAGTAAATTGCTATTGGCAAAAGTAATATATTTTCATCTATATTTTGGGACACTATTATTTAAAATGTAGTTTCCGGATACTAATCTGCATAATATGGAACAATAATATTTGTTCCTTCCTTTAATTTTGCATCAGGAGAAATCTGATTTATATGGGCAATATCAGTGACAAATTCTCTGGTATTTCTATAATGAAGATCATCCATATGCTCTTCGGCAATTGACCATACCGAATCCCCGTTACATATGCTTACTGAAGCATAATAACGATATTGCTTATTATTTGTATTATTGCTGGCATCTGAATTAAAAGAATAAGAAAGAAATAAAAATATTGAAATCATTATAGATGCCAACACGCAAATAGTAATAAGTCTTCTTTTAAAGATAATATCTCTTCTTATTTTTTTGCTGTTTGTAACCCTTGTCATTGTTGTCCTCATACCCTTTCCTCCATACCGAACAAATGTTGCGAACAATTGTTCTTAAAACAATATAACGAACATACTTTCTTTTGTCAATATTTTTTCGCACATTTGTTCTGAAAATAATTATAAAAATTTCTTAAATAATCTTAAAGAAATCATTCGTTTGAGTTCATAATTTGTTCATATTTATCTATTATTATTTATATCAAGATAGTTGATGAACGAAATCACTATCTCCCCCTCATAAGAAAATCGCAGGACACTCACAGCAATGTGAGTGTTTTGTGATTAATCTTGTTTTTTCTTGATGAATCCATCATAACTCTCAATGTGTCCAATAAAAAGTACAGCGAATACATGTTTGCTTTAGGAACACTTTTGTGTTAAACTGAACATAGGTTCTTAAATAAAATTGTTATTTATAGAGAGGAATACTATGGAAAAAGGTAAGATAAGCGCTAAACAGCAGGAGATTCTTGATTATATTAAGGAAAAAATAATAGAAAAAGGCTATCCCCCGACTGTGCGTGAGATTTGTGAGAAGGTTCACCTTAAATCAACATCTTCTGTTCATTCTCATCTTGAGACATTGGAAAAGAACGGATATATCAGACGAGATCCTACAAAGCCCCGCACTATAGAAATTTGTGATGATTCTTTTAATATGGTCCGTACAGATATGGTTAGTATACCTGTTGTAGGACAGGTTGCTGCCGGTACACCTATTCTGGCTGAACAGAATATTGACAGCTACTTCCCTATCCCTGCAGATATTTGCCCTAAAGGTGATATGTTTATATTAAATGTTAAGGGAGATTCAATGATAAATGCAGGTATTTTTAATGGGGATCGCATTTTTGTCGAAGCATGTAATACAGCTAAGAATGGTCAACAGGTTGTGGCTCTTATAGATGATTCTGCTACAGTTAAAACATTCTACAAGGAAAACGGTCATATCAGACTTCAGCCGGAGAATGATACTATGGATCCGATTATAGTCGATGAATGTGAAATACTTGGTCGAGTATTCGGAGTACTTAGATTATATTAGTATTTTTTATCATATACGTTATTCTGATGTTTATGTCTTATTTCCGAAACGATAACTATAAACTGGATTTAGTTCGTAGAGTATATTTTAGACAAGTGTAAAAAAGGTACATATCACAATGTGATATGTACCTTTATATATATTAACTATATTATAATTCTTCTTTAGTTATGTGTTTCCCGTCTCTCCAGATTCTCTCCAAATCATAGAATAATCTGTTTTCCTGGTCAAAAATATGAATAATAACATCGCCAAAGTCTTGAAGAATCCAAAATGCACTCTCATAGCCTTCTATATCTTTCTTTTCATATCCGGCACGCCCAAGTGCTTCTTCGACTTTATCAGCCATTGCCTGAATTTGTGAACGGTTTGTACCACTAGCAACAATAAAATAGTCGCCAAGTGAAGATACTTCACTTATATCGATAATTTCAATATCTTGTCCTTTGGTGTTTTCAAGTGCTTCTACAGCTAGTTTAACCATGTTTTTGGAATTTTCAATTGAATGTTCAGCCATTGTTTGTTTTATCCTTTTCTAAATAGTAATCGTAGGTTTTTGCCGTCATATCATCACATTCTTTATCAATATTTTTTAGATAGTCAAGTGTATCTGACAATATAAACAACATACATTTATCAAGATTTTTATATGCTAGCTTACGAATCTCACTCATATGCTGCAATGGTTTTCTATTAGGCTCAATAAAATCAGCTATGAAAACAATTTTTTCAAGATCACTCATACCAGGATGACCGGTAGTATGCCACCTTATTGCACCAAGAATTTCATCATCTTCTATTCCGTATTTATGTTCCGCAAGACACATACCTGCTTTTGCATGTATCAGAGCAGGATTTCTTCTTTCTACATCTGTGATCTCAACACCATATTTTTTGCAGATTTTCATTTGTTCTTCATGATCAAGATTTTTGGCACAATCATGTAGGTATCCTGCAATAATGGCCTTTTCAATTGACACATCATGAATAGCAGCCATATTTGCAGCTGTATAAGCAACACCAAGGGTATGATCAAACCTGTCTGCATTTAGAACAAGTTTCATTTCTTTTCTAAGCTTATGCGATATTTCTAAGATTTTCATAATATATAATGAATAACCTCCATAAAATTAATACAATCATCCATTGTATATTTTCATATCATCGTCATCCGAATAAGCAGTAGGTATTCCGGTATATAAATTTTTCAGAGTTGCAAACTCGATAACATCTTCAGGAAGCATATATCTGACAGATCTGCCATTCTTTATTCTTGCTCTTATATCACTACTCGATATGTCAATATTATTAAACTGAAGAATTCTAATATCTGCTCCATATTTATCGTGAAGATATCTTCTGTAAGAATCCATATCACCAATAGACATATTATCTCTTATAGCAGCAAGAATTATACAATTCTTAAAAACATCTTCACTATTATGCCAGCTTTCCATTTGTTTGAGTGTATCACCGCCAACAATTAAATATATTTCATCGCCTGGATACATTTTCTTTAACTCATTTAGTGTATCGATAGTATAGGTATTTCCCTCACGATCAATTTCAAGTCTTGAACAGGTAAAATACGGATTGCTATCAATAGCAAGTTTGACCATCTGATATCTTAATTCACCCGGAGTAACATTATCATGTTCTTTCATATAGGAACATCCACTGGGCATAAATATTATCCTATCTAACCCAAATTGTTCTCTGGCCGCTTCGCCCAAAATAAGATGTGCATTGTGAATAGGATTGAAAGTACCACCTAATAGTCCGATTTTTCTGCTCGCCATATAAAATTCCTCTTTAATAATGTAATATTTGAATATATTTAAATATATTTAAATCATAAATAATTACTTAGGTAATTTTATCTCAGGATCTTCATGAAAGGGTTTATAAAGTACAAATTTTCTTCCTATAACCTGTACCAATGTAGAACGCGTTCTTTCAGCAACAGTATTGGCTACTTCCTTTACATCATCCGTACAGTTTTTTAATATAGATCCTTTTATAAGCTCTTTATTATTAAAACATTCCAAAACGCTTTCAGTTACTTCAGGTGTAACCGAAGATTTTCCTATCTGAAAAACAGGCTCCAGATTCATCGCCAGTCCTTTTAGATAGGCACGTTGTTTACTCGTTAAATTCATCATTGTCCTCCGCATCTGTTTCTATATCATCGTTCTGATCTATACTATCATTTTCAGAAGTTGTATCTGCATTTCTGTAATAATCAAAACTGTTACCATACATACGGACAGTATCGCCCTCCTGTATTCCCAAAGCTTCAAGCTGATCCAAAATTCCGTTTTCAACAAGAAAACTCTGGAAAAATGCAAAACCTTTTTCTGAATCAAGGTTCGTGTACCCAAGCATTTTTTCAATTTTGGGTCCTTCTATTACGTATTCCTTTTCATTGGAATCATACTCTACAGTAAATGCTTCATTGACAGATTGTAATTCAACTTCCGGATCATATTCACTTTCAAAAACAAAAGTTTCATCACCCAGTTTATCAAGCTCTCTACTTATATAGTATAACAGTTCGTTTATGCCTTTGCCAGTTAGTGTTGATGTTGCAAACACTTTTACTCCCTGAGGCTCAAATTTATCTCTGAGTTTCTTGATGATTTCAGAATTTTCTCCTTCAGGAAGCATATCAATTTTATTAGCAGCTATTACTTGTGTTTTCTTTGTAAGATCAGCATTATATTTAGAAAGTTCTTTATTTATTGCCTCTATATCTTCAAACGGATCTCTTCCTTCGGTCCCTGCTGCATCAACAACATGAATCATCATTCTTGTTCGCTCTATATGTCTTAAGAACTCATGACCAAGACCTGCACCGTCAGCTGCACCTTCAATAAGTCCGGGAATATCAGCAACAACAAAGCCTCTTGCATCATTTAAGCTAACAACACCAAGTATAGGTGTAAGTGTTGTAAAATGATAATTTGCAACTTTAGGCTTTGCATTTGATACTTTTGTTAAAAATGTAGATTTACCAACATTAGGAAAACCAACAAGTCCTACATCCGCAATCATTTTCAATTCAAGAAGAATTTCAAGTTCTTTAGCAGGTTGACCGGGCTGTGCGTATCTTGGAGCCTGCATTGTGCTCGTTGCATAATGCATATTTCCGTTACCGCCTTTACCGCCCTTTAAAAGGGTATATTCAGTTACATCTCCTGACATATCAACAATAACTTTCCCACTTGAAGCTTCTTTGATTACAGTTCCCTGTGGAACCTTTATTATGATGTCAGAGCCTTGTTTACCATGGCATCTTCGCTTTCCGCCATCCTCACCATTTTCTGCCTTGTATTTACCGCCAAAATGGAAATCAGAAAGTGTATTTATTCCAAGGTCAACTTTTATAATAACATCGCCGCCTTTTCCGCCGTCGCCTCCATCAGGGCCACCGTTCGCAACGAATTTCTCTCTTCTGAAAGAAATGTGTCCGTCTCCACCCTTACCACTTTTTACAAATATTCTCGCTCTATCAACAAATGCAGGCATCTTAGTCTCCTGTTAATAAAAATCACTTTATATCGGTGTCAATTAAATTGAAATCCTGATTGGATCCAATAATAAAAACTTGTTAACTACCTATAAGATAAAAAGAGCCCCAAACAAATACATGTTTGGAGCTCAATACAATACGATACTGATTACTTCTCTACAGCGTAAACGCTAGCCTGCTTCTTATCGCGGCCTTTGCGCTCGAAACGAAGCACACCATCAACAAGTGCAAAAAGAGTATCATCTTTGCCGATACCTACGTTCACACCGGGATGAATGTGAGTGCCACGCTGTCTGTATAAAATATTTCCAGCCTTTACGAATTGTCCGTCAGCTCTCTTTGCTCCAAGACGCTTTGACTCGGAATCACGACCGTTCTTTGTGGATCCGACTCCCTTCTTATGAGCAAAAAATTGAAGGTCCATATTCAACATGACTTACACCTCCTCGAATTTAATGTTCAAAAACTCATTACCATACTGTTTGTAGACCCCTGTAATACCAAGTTCAAAAGACTTAAGTAACAATTCTCCTTTTTTGGAAAAACCATCTTTAGAATCCACTTCAATATAACCCCTTTCAGGGTTTGCATCACAGGTAAAATTATCATCAGTAAACTTTTCCAATGAATTAACAGTATTTATTGTGAGCATAGATATAGCTGCACAAACAATATCTTTCCCATATTCACCGGAACCGGCATGTCCCTCAAGTTTAAACCCAAGGTATTCACCATTTTTATTTTTACGAATAATGATATTTGTCATATCTGCAAACACATCCTACAAGAATTACAGAGAAATCTTGTCAATTTTAACGCTTGTAAAGCACTGTCTGTGACCGTTCTTCTTGTGATAACCTGTCTTACTCTTGTACTTGTAAACGATAACCTTCTTGCCCTTGCCCTGTTCCATAACAGTTGCGCTAACTTTTGCATTTGCTACATCGCCAGCAACCTTAAGAGTGTTGTCATCATTTACTGCGATAACATTATCAAATGTAACTTCTTTTCCGGCTTCTACGTCGAGTTTCTCAACTCTGATAACGTCGCCCTCGGAAACCTTGTACTGCTTACCACCAGTAACTATAATTGCGTACATAAGGCACCTCCTTCTTCTAAATCTCGCTAACTGTGGTGGGATAAATAATCCACTTAAACCTCATTAAGCGGCATACTATTGCATATTATCATCACTTTTTTGTGATGTCAATAGTTTCACGGAGAGATTTCTTCCTTTTTTTTCTGACAAATTCCATTATACCAAGTCCTGTAAGATCAATAAAGCTTAAATCCATGGGGTCATCTTTTATCAATTCCTTAATATAAGAAATCAGTTCATCATTCATGGATTTGTTTTTCATTGAAATAAAATCTATAAGTATCATACCCGAAAGATTACGTAATCTTATTTGTCTATAGGCTTCTTTTGCGGCTTCCCTGTTTAATTCAAGGAAAAACTCATCAGATTTTTTCAGATTTTTGCCTGAGTTAACATCAATTAAATTGAGTGTTTCTGTCTGTTCAATTATCAGGAATGCACCTGACTTCATCCAGACATGCTTCCTAAAAAGATCCTCTGTTTTACTTGTAAGGCTATAATGAATCTTAATGGGAAGTCTTGTTTCCTGCTCATCATAATAGTGACATTCAACACTTTGAGAAGTGAGTTCTTCATATACACTCTTATTATCAGTAATAATGTTTACAGTATTTTCACCGACAATCTGTGAAAAAGTCTTACGAACATTAATGATTTCCGTATATATATCAGAATTATCCGTACTGATTTTTTGATATTCCGAGCGGGTTTTCGCAATGGAAATAAGTTTTTCAATATCTCCTTCAAAAACACTGCCGGATAAATCAATTCTCCCTGTAAGTCGTGCCTGCTTAGTTTTCTGCTCTTCTACCTGCAACTGGACAAGAACAATATCTCCCGGTTTTAATTCAGATGATGAAGTAACAGTCCTGTTCAAAATGCATTCTGCAGGAAGTGATTTTAATTGCAAAAAACCTATTCCGTGTTTTCCGCAAGTCTTATCAAACCTGATAAAAGCTGCACGAAGATTTGAAACTATATTATCAACTCTACCTACGTATATATTTCCTGTTCTGTCGCCTGTATAAGGGAAATCCAGATATTCGACAATATTATCATGAATTCCAATAATTGCTGTATTCTCAAAGAAATCTGTAATAATGATTTCAGACATAGATTTTACCCTTATTTTCTATAAAGCCTGAGGCAAAAGATAATTCGTTTAGCATTTCGGGAATCATGGGCTGGACAAAATGACCTTTATCATCATTACCATCAAGGTATGTTTCGAGTCTGTGGTATTTTGCAGCAAATTCCTTCATTTCTTCATTTGCAAATGAAAAAAGGCTTTCTGTCAGAAGTGATGCTTTTAAATTTGAACTGCTTCCTGCTGATAACAATACATGTATTTTGTTATCAGGTAAAATTTCCCATCTGAATATCAGAGGCTTTATATCTATAGTTTTTTCACCATTCTTTGTCTTTTTTACGGCAGGTATTTTGCTTTGTTTCATATAATCATTAAATACCTTTTCAAGATCAAAGCACGGTTCTTTTCCTTCTCTAAAAGAAATGATATATTCGGCAGCCGCAACACTTGTCATGGCATTGACTGTTTTTTCCGGAAGTTCCTTAATTGCTGTTATGACTATGCCCTCATTCATTGAAGCATTAAGAGCTTCCATAACTTCATCAATACTTTTTAAGCTGTTTACGGTCATATCCATGTAATCACCATCTGTGGTGGAGCCTACACTTAAAGGCTGAGCAAAAGATAATATCTGATGCGGACTGTAGCCCTCACTATATTTAATATCTATTTCAGCACGCCTTATTGCTTTCTGAACATATCTCATAACATCCAGATGGCCAAGAAAGCGTATTGGACCATGCTTTGAAAATTTCAATCTCAATTTAACCATAAATAATAACCTTTATGAAAAAATAATATTTTTAAATTCCCGTTTTTGGTTGAAAACAGATTCCAACACCATAATTTGCACCGCCGCATCCCATACATGACTGCCTGCAGTTAGGCGATACTTTACCTTCTTTTGATGTCTCCCATTCACGCCATAAGAACTCTTTGGAAACACCACAATCCAGCATATCCCATGGGAGAATCTCATCCTTTGATCTTTCACGTTTTACATAGAAAAGCGGATCGAGTCCTGCTTTTTCCATTTCTTCCATCCAGATGTCATTTTTAAAATACTCACTCCAGGCGTCAAAAATGCAGCCTCGTTTGTATACGTTATAAATAACAGTGGATAATCGTCTGTCACCTCTTGCCAAAATTCCCTCAAGCATACTTGCATCAGCTTCATGCCAGTTATATTTTATATGTTTTTGATTTAGCTGTGCCATTATACCTTTTCTGGTAATGCTGGCCTTATCAAGAAATTCTTCCTTAGTATTCATAGACGCCCATTGGAACGGTGTAAAAGGCTTTGGAACAAAGAAAGACGTACTTGCAACAATTTCTATGGTTCTGCCATTTCGCTTCTCTTTTGGAACAGTTTCGAAATATTCAACCGCTATTTTATTAGCAATATCACCTATTCCTTCAATATCTTCAGTAGTTTCACCGGGAAGTCCCAGCATAAAGTACAGTTTTACTTTATTCCAGCCTCCTTCAAAGGCTTCATGTGCACCACGTAAAATATCTTCTTCTGTAAGTCCCTTATTTATGACATTACGCATTCTTTGAGATCCTGCCTCGGGTGCAAATGTAAGTGAGGATTTTTTTACATCCTGCACTTTGCTCATAACATCAAGTGAAAAAGCATCTATTCGGAGAGAAGGAAGTGATATATTAACTTTATGTTCATTACAATAATCAATAAGAAAATCCAAAAGTTCGTTTAGTCCGGTATAATCACTTGTACTAAGTGAACTAAGAGATATTTCTTCATAACCGGTATTCTTTATAAGAGTCATTGCATACTCTTTTAGTTTTTCAACATTTCTCTCTCGAAGTGGCCTGTATAGTTGGCCCGCCTGGCAAAATCTACAGCCTCTTATGCAGCCACGCATTACTTCAAGGACAACCCTGTCCTGAGTAACCCTGATAAATGGCATGACAGGCTTCATAGGATAGTAAGAATCAGTAAGATCAAGGCAAATTTCCTTTTGAACAACTGCAGGTACACCATCCCTTATGTGTGTTATTGCAGAGATTATCCCATCTTCTTTGTAACTTATCTCATAAAGTGAAGGAACATAAATACCATGTATCTGAGAACATTTGTATAAAAACTCTTCTCTGCTAATACCTTCAGCCTTGGACTGTTCATACAGATCAAACAGCTCTCTGTATTTGGTTTCACCTTCACCAATATAGAAAATATCAAAAAAGTCTGCTATGGGTTCCGGGTTATAAGAACAGGGACCCCCACCAATAACAATAGGATCATCCCATGTTCTGTCCTTTGAATATATAGGAATCCCGGAAAGATCAAGCACTTGCAATATATTTGTGTAGCACATTTCATACTGAAGAGTAAAACCCAAAAAGTCAAAATTCTTAACCGGATCTTGTGATTCCAAAGCAAAAAGCGGGATATTTTTTTCTCTCATAACGCTGTCCATATCAGCCCATGGAGAAAATACCCGCTCACACCAAACATCCTCATATTCGTTGAAAAGACCATAAAGAATCTGTATTCCCAGATGAGACATACCAATTTCGTAAACATCCGGGAAACAGAATGCGAATCGTATTTTTATGTCAGATAAATCCTTCACAGCACTGTTAACCTCACCTCCGATATACCTCTCGGGTTTGGAAATGCTAAGAAGGATTTCATCTGATAAAGCTAATTTTTCTTTCAAATTACACCTCATACTATATAAAAAGATAGCTAATTAAAAAAATGGTGTACCTGACTTAAATAACATTAAAAAAAGTAAATAGTTATCTTCTGGCAAGTTCATCTGTAATTTCTTCCCAGCTGATTCCTTTTTCAGCCATAAGTACCATCATATGATACAGGAAATCTGCCATTTCGTAAATGAGTTCATTTGAATTTTCATTTTTTGCAGCAATAACCATTTCGGTACTCTCTTCACCAACCTTTTTAAGAATCTTATCAAGGCCTTTCTCAAAAAGATAATTTGTATAAGAACCTTCTCTTGGATTAATCTTCCTGTCACTTATAACAGAAAATACACTATCAAGTACTTTTTGAGGATTCTTTTCAGCATACTTCTTACCAGCAATATCATTGAAAAAGCATGTGTAATTACCGGTATGACAAGCTGCTCCTATCTGCTTTACCTTTGCAAGAATGGTGTCCATATCACAATCAGCTGTTAATTTCTTTACATACTGGAAGTGACCGCTGGTCTCCCCTTTAAGCCATAACGTATTCCTGCTTCTGCTAAAGTATGTCATTTTCCCGGTTTCTATTGTTTTGTAATAGGATTCTTCATTGAAGTATGCAACCATCAAAACTTCATCTGTTCTGAAATCCTGAACAACAACAGGCACCATTCCTTCAGAATTCTTTTTTAAATCTTCCCATTTATATTGAGGCAGCATTCTGCTTACAGCAAGGTTATTCTCCGCACAGATATTTTTCATATTTCTGATTTCTGAAGAATTAACATTTATAGCATTTCCCGAAAGTCCGCTTACATTAGACTGTGATAACAATCCAATCATTTTATCAAGGGAAAGGTCGGGAAGATTTAAAATTGTAGGCATATTGATATCAGGAGTCTTTTTTATTTCTGAGCTGTTTAAAAGTATTAGCTCATCCGAATATTTGCAGATATTATCTTCATAAGCTGAAATTTTATCTGTTTCTGTAAAGCAAATGCATATTTTATCTTTACCAAATTTTTCAGACACTTCCTGTAGGATATCAATGTTTTCCTGTTTTGAAAAATTAAGACATGCTTTCTTGCATCCTGCATACAAAAGTTTCTTTATGTCTTCCATTCGTTTTACATTACCGGCACCATAAACATCACAGGAAACCTTTCCGCAGATATCCTTTATAATATCAAGCGATTCCTCATGTTCGGCATCACCGTTTGACATATCATAAATAATTATTGCATCGCAGTCATCATTATCATACTTTTCTGCAAGCAAAACAGGTGTATCAGAAATAACGTCTGCATTTTCAAGCGATTTAACTGCATTTCCATGTAATAAATATATGCAAGTAACAAATTTTTTCAGCATAAGAATTATATCTCCCAAGTAATTTTATAGACTTCCTTTAGTACTTAATACACCGGATATCCTTTCATCGAATGATGTTGCTTCATCCAGTGCTTTAGCAAATGCTTTAAACATTGCTTCTGCTTTATGATGATCATTTAACCCTGTTATTACTCTAAGATGAAGATTCATCATAGCTCCATAGGATACTGCATAAAAAAATTCTCTGATAAGTTGAGTATCAAATTCACCGATCATAGGAGCTTTGAATTCCGCGTCCATTTCAAAATACGGTCTGCCGCATAAATCAATTGCCGATAATACGAGAGCATCATCCATAGGAAGCAGAAAGTTTCCATATCGTTTTATTCCCTGTTTATCACCTATTGCTTTTGCTATAGCCTGTCCAAGTACGATACCGGTATCTTCTACAGTGTGATGCCCGTCAACATGAGTATCACCAATACAATTAATACTAAGATCAAAAAAGCCATGTTTTGCAATAGCGGATAACATATGATCAAAAAATCCAATACCGGTATTGATATCAGATTTTCCGGTTCCGTCTATTTCAATTTCAACAGTAATATCAGTCTCTCCGGTTTTTCTTGTTACTTCGGCAAATCTGGACATATCAGCCCTCCTCAAAACGAACTGCTATAGAATTGGCATGCGCTGTCAATCCTTCATTTTTGGCAAACAGTTCAATGTCTTTGTGAACTTTTCTTAATCCTTCTTCAGAATATGCAATAATACTTGTCTTTTTTACAAAATCATCAACCGAAAGAGGTGAGAAAAATCTTGCAGTCTGATTTGTAGGTAAAATATGATTAGGACCTGCAAAATAATCACCTAAGGGCTCAGATGAATATGTTCCAAGGAAAATAGCTCCCGCATGTTTAATCCTTGGCATAATCTCAAAGGGACTTGCAGTTATTATCTCAAGATGCTCAGATGCAATTGCATTTGCAGCGTCAATGGCATCTGAAATATTTTCAGCAATAAATATATAGCCGTAATTGTCTATTGATTTTTTAATTATTTCAGCCCTTTCAAGTTTCTTTATAAATTCATCTACTTCTTTTGAAACTTCATCCGCTATTTGTTTGCTTGTTGTTATAAGTATAGCACTTGCCATCTCATCATGTTCAGCCTGAGATAAAAGATCTGCAGCAACATATCTTGGATTAGCTGTATCGTCAGCAATTACAAGTATCTCGGAAGGACCGGCTATTGAATCAATTGAAACATATCCAAAGCAGGCTTTTTTTGCAAGTGCTACAAAAATATTACCGGGCCCCGTTATCTTATCAACCTTTGGAACTGATTCGGTGCCAAAAGCCATTGCCGCAATCGCCTGGGCTCCGCCCACCTTATAAACTTCAGTAACACCGGCAATATCTGCTGCAACAAGAGTTCCGGGATTCACTTTTCCTTCTTTTGAGGGAGGAGTACACATTATTATACGTTCTACTCCGGCAACCTTGGCAGGAATTACATTCATAAGTACACTTGATGGATAAGCAGCTTTACCACCCGGAACATATACACCAGAAATTTCTATAGGTATAATTCGTTGTCCGAGAATAGAACCATCCTCATTAGTGTCAATCCATGTATTTCTCTTCTGTTTTTCATGAAATACCCTTATATTTTCAGCGCTTTTTTTGATAACCTCTATAAAATCATCATCCAATTCTTTGTAGGCTTCTTCGATTTCAGCTTTTGTAACTTTTATTGTATCTGCTGAAATATCAAAATGGTCAAACTTGGCGGTGTATTCAAAAAGTGCTTCATCTTTTCTGTCACGTACATTTGTAATTATATCAGAAACTATTTTTTCATATTCACCATAATTTGATGGGCTTCTTTTTAAAAGCTTTTCAAGAAGCTCGCTTTTTGTCTGGTCATTTAATTCAACGATACGCATTAGAGGTTCTCCTTCATGTCATTTATAAGCTTATGTATTCTATCTGATTCCATCTGCATACTTACCTGATTTACAATAACTCGTGCAGACAGTGGACATATTTCTTCCAATACAGTCAGTCCATTTTCTCTTAGTGTACTACCTGTTTCAACTATATCAACAATAACATCAGACAGATTAACAATAGGACCAAGTTCAACAGAACCGTTTAACTTGATTATATCAACTGTCTGTTGTTTGCGATTGTAAAAATAATCTCTAGCAATGTTCGGGTATTTACTTGCCACTTTTATCATTTCATGATGGTTTAGAAGTTCTCTTGCTGATTCGGGACCGCATACACACATTCTGCATTTACCAAAGCCAAGATCCAAAACTTCGTAAACGCTTCTGTTCTCTTCCATTATTGTATCTTTGCCAACAATTCCTATATCTGCAGCACCATATTCAACGTAAGTCGGAACATCCGGTCCTTTTGCAAGAAAGAATTTAAGTTTCAATTCTTCATTTGTAAAAATAAGTTTTCTTGTCTTTTTATCTGTTACTTCTTCACAATGAATTCCGCATTTTTCCAAAAGTTCCATTGTCGAATTTACAAGACGTCCTTTTCCGAGAGCAAATGTAAGATATCTTTTTTCTGGGCTCATATTAATTTGCTCCTTTCAAAATTACTTGTTTTCCTTCAGCTCTTAATGCCTTAGCTTTGGATAGTGCATTTTCAAAATCGGAATCATTAAAATCAATAACAATTTTTTCATTTCTTAAAGGTAGTTCAACATTCTGTCTGTATAAAGCAGTCATTAAATCATCAAGGTTGATCTTGAAACCGATTGAGGGCGCACTTTTTCCGAATCTTTCCAGAAGATTGTCATATCTTCCACCTTTTGCGATGGCATCACCGACACCATATGTATAAGCTCCAAATACAACTCCGGTATAGTAATTGAATTTACTTAACATACCAAGGTCAAATGAAATATATTCCTGCATTCCATAGCTGCATAAAACCTTATATAGATCCTGAAGATGCTTTATGGCAAAAAGAGATCTTTTATTATTAGCAAGGCTTCCGGCCTCATTCAGAACATCCGCATTACCAATGCATGTTGAAACGCTTCTTATTAGTTCACGGTATTTTTCGGAAACACCATATTCTTCCATAATACGATCTGCTTCGAAAGCATTTCTGTTTACCAATTGTTCTCTGATATATTCTTCAGTTTCAAAATCGATGCCGGCTTCTTCACAGATTCCATAATAGTAATCAGCATCACCAATGCTTACCTTAAAATCTTTAAGCCCGGTTGATGAAATTGACTCAACAAGAAGCGCTATCATTTCTGCATCAGCATATATTGAGCCGTCATTCATGAGCTCAGCACCTATTTCTGTAGACTCTTTCAGTTTTCCCTGCAGACTGTGCGTATTAAGAAAAGTTTTACCGCTGTAGCAAAATCTTACAGGTTCATCATCCTCAAGGAAATATTTACTGGCAAGTCTTGCAACAGAGGGTGTAAAATCAGGTCTTAAAACCATGGTTATACCATCTTTATCAAAGAATTTATACAATTCTCTTGCACTGTTATCACTTATCTCTTCTGAAAAAACATCAAAATATTCAAAAGTAGGTGTATCAATTTCTTCAAAACCAAATGAACACATTTTTTTACAGATGACTCCTTTTACCCAAGATCTGTCACTGCATTGTGTTCCATATAAATCACGAACGCCTTCGGGTGTGTGTAAAAGTCTTCGGTTCATATTTATCTCCTGACGCTTTAGCATATTAACGTGTTACTTCGCTACTACATTAAACTTATTTCAGTTTATAGGAATGCAATTTATTTGTCAATCTCTTTGTGTCAAATCCTTTTGTATAAGGTCAAGATATGGTATATATGCATCCATATCAGTTGAAATAACGAATTCCGGATCCAATTCATCATAACGAAAGCTCTTTCTACCCCCGGCTAAGGCTCTATCCCAGAATTTCTTCAGATGCCTGAATGGAAGGTAATAAAAAACTCCTCTGGATGTGTAATAAATGAGAAAAAAAGCAATGCCATCCTGCATCTCAAAACGTTCCATAAATGAAACCTGATGAGCATGTATATTTTCAAGTGCAAAGGTATCCTGAGCACATTCTTTTGCATCAAAACAAACCGGTATACCCTGAACAGCCCCGATATAATCTATGGTGCTTTTTTGATCAAAATATGCCAGTGTTATATGTCTTGTTTCCTTGTCTATTTTTATAGGTGTAATTGGTGTTGGGATTTTTTGTATCAGAGCAAGATTATCCTCCTGATACCTTTCGTTTGTACGATTTATCAACTCCTCCAAGGCCTGTCCACGAAGCCCCCTCGAATTCCATGTGGCCATAAATTCTCCCCGTATTATGACCTAAGAGGGTTAACCACTTTGAGGTGGATTTCTTAGGTCAGTGCATAGTTTTCATAAAAATAATTAAGTCTGCTTTTTTCTGATGAAGCAATCAAGATTTATCAAATACAGAATCTGCAATATTATTGTATACGACAGGTGTATCCGCAATAAAACTTTTTTCCGATAGTCCCAAAAGCTCACCTTCAAGCTTTGGAAATTTTAATCTATAAGAATGAAGAAGTTGATAATTTAACTTAAAAAGCTTCTTCATTTCTTTATTCACAAATGCATCTCCGTATTTTGTATCTCCAATTAAAGCATGACCTATTGAAGACAAATGAGCTCTTATTTGATGAGTCTTTCCGGTATGAAGTAAAACTTCAAGCTCGGTCAGTTTGATATTTTCATTATTGATGAAAATTTTTCCACTTCTTAGTATTTCATAAGAGGTTTCAATTTTTGAATATGATTTGTTTTCTGCTTTGATATCTTCAGGAATTGAATCATATAAAGTAACGGTGTTGCTTTTTTCGTCTTTATATAAATATCCATCTATATGAGCATTGGAAAGTACTTCACCAACTACAATTGTTCTGTAATATTTATGCAATGATCTGTCTTTTAATATTTCTGCCATAGTCCTTGCACCGGCAAGACTCTTTGAACAAATTAAAAGTCCTGAGGTATTTCTGTCTAATCTATTACATACAGATGGTCTGAAAAGTCCGAGCGTTTGCCTTGTAACAAAACCGGTTTTAAGAAGATACCCTATAAGCCATTCGTTTATACTCATATCCGTACTCTCGGCTTTCTGAGATAAAATACCTGCAGGTTTATTAAGCAAGAGAACATGTTCATCTTCATAGATAATCTGAATGTTCTTATATTTTTCAAATGCTTTTTCGTATTCATTTGTACTTGTGCTTTGAGCAGAATTCAGGTCTTTAGCATGTTTGTTTACGAATTTGTCAAATGTTTCATCCGAAAAGAAAACAGCTATAACATCCCCGCTGTTTAGCATTTCCTTTCCGGTTGCTTTTTTACCGTTAAGTGTAATATTCTTTTTTCTGAGCATTTTAAATAAAAATCCCATTGAGCATTCAGTAAAATAACTCCCAAGAAATTTATCTAATCTTTTTCCTTCTAAGTTATTATCAACTTTTATTTCTCTCATGCAAATTCCTTTATATTACAACGAAACAGATAATAAAACCAAAGCGCAAGTCTCAACAGTTCCGGGAACCCATGCATCCTCTATTGCCTGTGGATCAATATTTTTAGATTTTCTGATCTGTTCAAGCTGTTCAAGTCTGCTGCAAAAAGCATTTATATCTTTAAATACCTTTACTGTATAGCTACTATAACCACTTTGTGAAATCTGATTTTTGATGTGTTTTTCACAGTTTATAACATCAAGTGCCTTATCTTCGGTAAAACATACAACGTTTTTATCAAGTACTGTAGCTGCGGCAATACCATAGTTTTCCTCATAACTTGTCATTTCCAGATCGTAACGGATTAAAAGACCGTTTTTGTGAGCTTCTATAACGTCATATGATTCCTTAGAACATGGATGAGCTCTCAAATACATAATAAGATTTACAGCACTTAGTCCGGTAGGCAGGCATCCGATAGCAGCAATTATGCTAAATGCGCTTTTATTTGATTTATATATAATTAAGCCTGTAAAAAATATAATAAGACATATTGCTAGTGCAACTGCTGTTCTTATTGCAGCAAATTTTCTATTGTATTCGATATATCCAAAACTTCCTTTAGCTACTCTTTTCATACAAACCTCAAAATTATTTTAATAAATAAAGCTCTTCTTTTGTGAGCTCTCTGTATTCTCCGGGTAAAAGTGAAGGATCAAGCAAAAGTGCTCCCATTCTTACTCTCTTTAAAAAAACAACTTCATTCCCTATTGCTTCAAGCATACGTTTAACCTGATGAAAGCGTCCTTCATGAATTATCAGATGAAGCACCTGCTCTCCGTTTTGCTCTGATATATATGCCTTTGCAGGAAGGGTAGGAATTTCATCTCCAATGTCAATGCCTTCTTCAAGTCTCTTTATATCAGATTCTGAAACGAATTTCTTTGTATGGACTTCGTATTCCTTTTCAACATGTTTTTTAGGGGACAGTAATCTATGTGCAAGTTTACCGTCATTTGTTATAAGGAGAAGACCTTCAGTATCTTTATCAAGTCTTCCAACAGGTGAAAGATTTTTATCATATCCTGTATCAATAAGATCCAACACGGTTTCATCATGATTATCTTTTGTAGCAGAAACAACTCCCTGAGGTTTATTTAATATATAGTATTTGAACTTGCTGTAATTTTCCGTAAGATTCTCTCCGGAAAACAAAATTTCATTTTGTGCGGGATCAATACTAATATCCGGTTTAGTTGCTACTACACCGTCAACCAAAACCATTCCGTTTTTGATACATTCCTTTAATTGTTTTCTTGTTCCAAGGCCACAATCGCCTAAAAATTTATCTAATCTCATTCCATTCCCTATTAACCGAACATGTAAAAATATTAAAATTGTTTTGAAAGCATTTCTGTTTTTGCACATAATAAGTCATACATGTGTGAAGGTCTTTTTACATAAAAAGCTGCCGCATGATTATTTCCTGCGGCAGCCATAAAAAACATCAATTAAGATAATCAAAGCATATCAAGATTCAAATCAGCTTCATCATCAAAGCTTCCTTCAGGAGTCACTGTAGAAACTGTTGAGGAAACCTTTGCAGTCTCTTTCACATTTGAAGGATTTACACTCGGAGGTATAAGATCAGCTCTGTTTGATTTTATTGTTTCACTGTATGCTGTAAGATCTCTGAGTAATGCGTTATTGCTTGCATTAGTAGTATCAATTGCTTTATTAACAATAACTTCTACTTCTGCAAGAAGATTATCAGTATATGCTACAGCTGCAGCCTTCATTTGATTTGCTTCATTAGTGGACTTTGTCAGAATCTCTTCTGCCTGCTTTGCTGCATGTGCTATAACTTCATTTGCCTGGGCATAAGCCTGTTGCATGATATCATGCTCATTGATCATAGCATGAGTTTGCTCAGTTGCCTTATCAATCAGGTCCTTTGCTTTCTTTCGGGCATCTTCAAGTATGGATTCTTTATTGCTGATAATTGTCTGGTAACGACGTATCTCATCCGGCGTCTTACTTCTTAATTCTCTGAGAAGATCATCAATCTCTTCCTTGTTCACAATAATGTTACCATGTGACAGAGGCTGATGCTTGCAGCTGTCAATGTAGGTTTCAATTTCATCAATGCATTGCTCAATCCTGCTGCTCATATTTGTTACCTCCCTCTAAGCTGTTTATTTCATACCCATATTTTTTATAAACCATTTGTGCAACTGATGGTGTAACACAACGGCTTATATCCCCATGAAAACTTGCAAATTCTCTGACAGTAGAACTGCTAAGATAAGCATATTCAAGACTTGTTGTCAAAAATACGGTATCAACTTCGTTTTGTGAGAAAGCCCTGTTTGTCTGTGAAATCTGTAGTTCATATTCAAAATCTGTTATGGCTCTCAATCCTCTGAGAAGAATTTTTATATTATTTTCTTTGCAGTAATCTATAATCAATCCTTCATAAGAATCAACCTCAATATTTTTCAGATCTGCAGTTGCTTCTTTTATCATCTTAACACGTTCATCTGCTGAAAACAACGGATGCTTGGCTGTGTTAACACTCACAACGATAACCAGTTTATCAAACATTTCCGAGCCTCTTCTAATAATATCAAGATGCCCTAAAGTTATTGGATCAAAGCTTCCGGGATAAACAGCTATTTTCATTGTTTCTTTCCTCTTTCTTCGACCTATGGACTAACACTTATGGCTAATCCTAAAGGTCAGAACATAGTTTTCATTTACATCTTTGCGAACAAAAAGTCACTGGCTACCATTTTACTTAACTACTACAGTACATGTAGCCTTATGCTTACCATCAACAGATTTTGCGGTAATCTTGGCTTTACCTTTTGATAACGCATAAATATTTCCGTTTGCATCAACCGATACAATACCGGGTTTACTGCTCTTCCAGGTAACCTCTTTGTTTGTTGCTTTCTTTGGTTTAAAGTTAACACCAAGAGTATAGGCGCTACCAACAGCCAGCTTTAATTTCTTTTTATTTAATTTGATAGATTTAACTCTTACTGACTTCTTTACAATAACCGTTACTTTGGTCTGTAGTCCGCCATCTTTGGATGTGCAGGTTATATAACATTTACCTTTTTTTCTGGCTGTGATTATACCTTTTTTGTTTACGGTAGCAATACTCTTATTGGAAGACTTATACTTAATTCCTTTGTTGGAAGCCCATTCAGGAAATACAGTTGCATTAACATTTGCTTTGCTTCCAGCAAATATTGTTATTGTTGAAGAAGCTACTTCAACATTTTTTACTTTTCCGTCAGTTACAAGGACGCGGCATCGTGCTTTTTTTCCTCCGAAAACAGTAGTTGCAAATATCTCACATTCTCCGCATTTTAAACCTGTTACTGTACCGTTACTATTTACTGCTGCAACATTATCATCAGAGGAACTCCAAATAACCCCCTGCCCTGAAGCAGGTGAAACAGTAGCCTGAAGCGTTGTACTTGCTCCTACACCTAAAGTCATATTTGATGCGTTAAGAGAAATCGTTACTGCTGCTGAATTATAATTAGCGTTATTATAGTCAGTTACACTTGTAGGATATATTCTGTTAAATTCCGGAGTTGAGCATTCAGCATATCTTGTATGTACAAATTTTAAGGTTATAGAACCATTAGTCAAAACAGTCGTGTCAAAGTTCTTGCTTCCTCTTAAAAACCATATATATCTGTTATTTCCAAACTCAGAGCCCCAGGTGGAATCAAGATTATAATAAATATTTCCTATTTTTACTATATTCCATCCATGAGGACCGGCTTCACCCTCTTGTCCGCCATCACCTGAAATAAGCCTTGCATCTACACCTGACATGAGCATCATCCTGTAAAATAAAAGTGAATAACCTTCACATACAGTTGAATGCTTTACAACAGCTGTATAGCATGAATACGGACTGTAATCGCCTATAGCTTCTTTGTTTTTATAGTCATAATCATATGTTACGTTAGTACAAATCCAGTCGTAAGCTTTCCTTGCCTTGTCATAGTCACTTGAAAGCCCTTGTAAATTAAGGTTCTTAACAAGAGCATTAATAGCATTTGTTGTATCTACTTCCTGCTGGGCATTATGTGTATATTTAAATGCAAGTTGTACTGTACCATAAGACGAATCATTTGCATATGCAACAGTAGTTTTCTGTGATATACCGCAAAATGCCCATCTTACATAATCACCTTCATTAGGCACACCTGTGTGCTCGTACATTATAGGCAATAATGCATTCAATATGCTTGTCTGATTATATATACCAGGAAGTTTAAAGTCTATTGTTACAGGTGTCTGTCTTGCCATAATTCCTCTTCTTGCAGCTTCACCCATCTCCTGGACAGAAGTGCATTTTCCTCCTGAGGAAAGAAGAGTTTTTACATGTACGGTTGAGTCAAGACCTTCACCCAAAGCCTGAAGCTCATCCTCTCCAAGATTTATTATACCATCATAAACAGGGTTTATTGCAGCATAAGGATCCGAAGTAGTAAAGTTAAGAACTACGGAAACATCATAAACGGAAAAGCTGTCTGCTTCGTAACGTACAACTGTTTCATCGCTATCATCATAGATATCTGTAGCATTGTCATTATAAACGTTTAATGAATAATCGGACTCACCGATTGAAGGTGCTTCAGAATTATCCTGTGAATCGATTCCATTTACTTCCGCACGGACTTCAGTTGTGGTAGTATCATCTTCAATATGAAAAACCTGAACTGAAGTTGACTCATTCTCAGAATTAGCTTCTGCAAGTTCATCTGATAAAGTAATTTCTACCTGAACAGGCCCGTTTGGCTCTATCTCCTGTCCGTCATTTAGTAAAGTTATATCAAAAGATGCAGAATCAAAAACGACAGATTCTGAAGGAAGTACTTCGTTTACAAGATCATCTGTCTTTTTGCCATCAACACTTACAACCTTTTTTACAGAAACATCAGTATTGTCAGGTATGACACCGGCAAATGCATGAAGCTTTATTTTATATCCGTCTACATATGTTTCATAATCAAAAGTCTCTGATATTTCAGCTGCATTTCCATCGGATACTGCATTTTTAATATTTCCGTCAGTTACAGCCTCATCACTTTTGTTTGATTCTAAATCCCCGTTATCCTCAGCATCTTCAGTCCCCTGTTCAGCCCGTGGTGTCTGCAAGCCTTCATCGTTGTGACCATTTTCTGAAGCTTGTTCATATTCAGATGCGTTTACATCTTCCGGAATTTCTTCATTATCATTTTTTGAATCAGATGATTCATTGATATCAGAAGAAGTTTCTGCATTTCCGTCAGAAACAGCCTGTTCAGTAAACAAAACCGGATTCAAATCTTCAAGATTATTTACATCTGCATTTTCATTCAATTTGATAACTTCATCATCTGTTTGATCATCAATTTCCTGAATTACAGGTTCTGTAATTTCTGCAGCTGAAGCAGTTAAAGATATATTGCTTTCAGCAACAATGGCACAGCTTAAGAGAAGTGCCAGTCCACTCTTTCCCAAAATCACTTTTTTCACGTTTATTCCCCTTTGTAGTTATTCCGTTAAAACTTTAAGCAATTATTGATTAAATGTTCTTGTAGATATTTTCCTTATTCTGCCCACAAGACATCATGCTTTTTTCAAGAAAACATGCTGATTTGTCTTATATCTTTTTTCTTTTACAATCTCAAATCCGGCATCTTCAAAAACCGATAAATCCATATCCAGATTACATTCAGCAATAAGCATTGTGTATTCAGTTACATATGGTAATCTTGAAAGAAGCTCAAAAGTTCTCTCATATAAACCGGATTCATAAGGTGGGTCAACAAAAATCAGATCCACTTCTTTTTCCTTAATGTTTTTCAACCCGACAAGAACATCCTGTTTTAAAACAGTTCCTCTGTCTTCAAATTTTGTAGTCTGTAAGTTCTGATTGATACATTTTACAGCTTTTATATTATTTTCTATAAAATATGCCTTTTTAGCCCCCCTCGAGAGTGCTTCAATTCCTATACCGCCGCTTCCTGCGAACACGTCCACAAAAACAGCACCGGGAACATCATTTTGAAGCATGTTAAAAAGAGTCTCTTTTATTCTGTCCTGTGTAGGTCTTGTATCATTACCTTCCGGTGTCACGAGCTTAAGTCTTCTCGCTTCTCCTGCAATTACTCTCATATAATCTCCAAATATTATAGTCTGACTTTAGTTCCTTTTGTATCTCTGCTTGTTATTTTAAGATGATCAAGCACTAATTTCTTACCGTTATATTCAATGGTCTGTTCATCGGCTTCCTTCAAATAGAAAACCTCTCTGACAAGGTCTTTTACACCAAGCCTCATTCCACGAACACCAACGGCGCTCTTCTTCTTTTCGGGTATTTCTTCAACATTAAATCTCAGGAAGAAACCATTTTCCGACTGAAGCACTACAGTGTTTATATCGTGTATTTCATGAACACTTATAACTTCATCATCATCTGCAAGCTTTGTAGCTGCAACCGTTCTTCTGGTAACATCAAATTCACCGCCATCAACAAGCTTCATATTTGCCTGTTTGGTAACAAACATTATTCTGTAAAGATTAAGGTTACTCTGACTAGAAACATAAATTATCTGGTCGCTTGTTGTGTCAAAATCGCTAAGGTTATCAATCGGTACACCTTTATCTCTCATTCTGCCGGCAGGAAGATCCATTGCTTTAATTGTATGCAGGTTTCCTTTAGCAGTAAATACGCAGACTTTTCCTGTATTCTTCATAATAAAGGAGTACTTAAAATCATTCTTTATTGTCTCAAGATTTTTCTCATAGGTTGTTACATCTATTGTCTTGGCATATCCAAAACGGTCCATGATAAATGCGACATCTATTTCTTCTACAGGCTTTTCTTCATATACAGCTTCTTCGACATTATCGATTACGGTTCTGCGCTTTACTGCATACTTTTTCCTTATCTCACTGAGTTCATTCTGAATTACAAGAGACATAGATTCATGATCTTCGAGGATATCCTCATATCTGTAAATCTTGGCTATGGTATCTTCATGTTCTTTGACAAGTGCGTCAAGCTCTAATCCGATGAGTTTATATAGTCTCATTTCAAGGATTGCATCAGCCTGTCTTTCTGTGAAGAGAAGCTGCGCAGCCATTGCACGGGAGGCTTCACTCTTAAATCTGATTCCTTCAGTATTACCGTTTACAAGACAATCTTTAGCCATTGGTCGGTCTTTAGAACCGCGAAGTATTTCGATTACAATGTCTATTACATTGCATGCCTTAATTAGACCTTCCTGTATCTCTTTTTTATCCTGTTCTTTATGAAGCAGTGTCGTATACTTTCGTGTTGCTGTTTCGAACTGGAAGTTAACAACAGCCTTCAGGATAGAATGAAGACTCATTGTTTCCGGCCTTCCATCAGATATGGCCAGCATATTAACCCCAAAAGTATCTTCAAGCTTTGTTTTCTTATACAGCAGGTTTGTAAAGTTTTCTACATCAGTATCTTTCTTTAGTTCGATTACTATTCTGATACCTTCTTTTGATGACTGATTTGAAATATCAACAATATCATTAGTAATCTTCTTCTCAGCAAGATCGGCCACATCAGAGAGGAATTTACCTATGCCCGCACCAATCATAGTATATGGAATTTCTGTTATAACAAGATTTATGTGTCCGGCTTTTCCCTTTTCTGTTTCTACCTTTCCTCTGATACGAACCTTTCCCTGACCGGTTTCATAAATGGAACGAAGATCGTCTTTATTTATAACAATTCCGCCCGTAGGAAAATCAGGACCTTTTATATATTTCATAAGCTGCTTGGTAGTAAGTTCCGGATTCTGCATAAAAGCAATTTCAGCATCAATAACTTCAGCAAGATTATGAGGTGGAGTACTGGTAGCCATTCCGACAGCGATACCTTCTGAACCATTAATCAGAAAATTCGGGATTTTAACAGGTAAAACCGTAGGTTCACGCTCTGTTTCATCGAAATTGGGAACAAAATCCACAACGTCTTTATCAAGATCCGCAAGAAAATTTTCCTGTGTTATCTGCGCAAGTCTTGCTTCTGTATATCGCATTGCGGCTGCGCCATCACCTTCGATATTTCCAAAGTTACCATGTCCGTCAACCAGCGGTACAGCTTTTTTAAAATTCTGTGTCATTACTACAAGTGAATCATATATGGAGCTGTCACCATGTGGATGATATTTACCCATGGTATCGCCGACAATACGTGCACTTTTACGATATGGCCTGTCATATCTGATACCAAGTTCATACATATCATATAAAGTTCTTCTCTGAACAGGCTTAAGACCATCCCTGATATCCGGAAGCGCACGGGCTACAATAACACTCATCGCGTAATCAATATACGATTTTTGCATTATTTCCGAATACTCGGAACGAATCAGTTTTTCTTCCATTTACATTAACCTCTTTATGTTTATATTTAAAAGTGGAAGTTCCGCTTAAATAATTCGCAAGAACATTTTCATCAAAGCTTATACATCCAGTTCAGCGTCTGTAGCATGCTGATGTATAAAATCACGTCTCGGAGGAACTTCATTACCCATAAGAAGTTCTGTCATATGTGAAGCCATTTTCGCATCTTCAATTTCAACAAGACGCATCATTCTGTTTTCGGGATCAAGTGTTGTCTCCCATAACTGCTGAGGATCCATCTCACCAAGACCCTTATATCTTTGAAGTGTGAACGAGCCTTTATGATTTTTGCGATATCTATCAAGAGCTGCGTCATCATACAGATACTCTTCCTTACCCTTACTCGGCATAGCCTTATAAAGAGGTGGCATAGCTATATAAACATGGCCTTCAAAAATAAGCTCCGGCATAAATCTGTAAAAAAGTGTGAGCAACAATGTCGCTATATGAGCACCATCAACGTCGGCATCGGCCATAATAACAATCTTGTCATATCTTAGTTTTGAAATGTCAAAATCATTACCATAACCTTCGGAAAATCCGCATCCAAAAGCATTTATCATTGTTTTAATTTCAGCGTTAGCAAGAATTTTATCAATACTTGCCTTCTCAACGTTAAGGATTTTACCTCTTATAGGAAGAATCGCCTGGAATTCACGGTTTCTTGCCATCTTGGCACTTCCACCGGCTGAATCTCCCTCAACTATAAAGATTTCGCATTTTGAAGCATCTTTACTAATACAGTTTGCAAGCTTTCCATTTGAATCGAAAGAATATTTCTGCTTTGTGAGAAGATTTGTCTTGGCTTTTTCTTCTGTCTTCCTGATTTTTGCAGCTTTTTCAGCACATCCGATTATAGCTTTTAAAACTTCAAGATTTCTGTCGAAAAATCTGGTAACCTCTTCACCTGTAATCTGAGATACGATTTTTGCGGCATCCTGATTATCAAGTTTTGTTTTTGTCTGTCCCTCAAATCTGGGATCCGGATGCTTTATGCTGACAACAGCAGTCATACCGTTTCTTACATCAGTACCGTTGAAGTTATTATCTTTATCCTTTAAAACACCAATTTCTCTTGCATACTGATTTATAATATTTGTAAACATGGTTTTAAAGCCGGTGAGGTGAGTACCACCTTCGGCATTATAAATATTGTTACAAAAACCAAGTATATTTTCATGAAATTCATTGACGTATTGAAGGGCAACATCAACAGAAACGCCCTCGCTCTCACCGCTGTAAAAAATCACATCGGTAACGGCTTCCTTGGATTTATTCATGTCACGAATAAATCCGGTTATCCCTTCAGGTTCATGGAACTCTATATATTCTTCGGTTCCCGGTCTGTCATCAATATAAATAATTGTAAGTTCAGGATTGAGATATGCAGTTTCATGAAGCCTTGATTTTATATCTTCTTCTCTGAATCTAGTCTTTTCAAAAATAGTTGGATCAGGCAAAAAAGATATGGTAGTACCATGATCTCTTGTTTTACCCACAGGCTCCAAAAGACCATCTTTTAATTCAACTGTAGGTACACCTCTCTCATAGGCATCTTCATAAATCTGACCATCAGTTCTGATCTGAACCTTAAGCCAGGTAGATAAAGCATTGACAACGGAAGAACCAACACCATGCAGACCGCCACTGGTTTTGTAAGCTGCATTATCAAATTTACCACCGGCATGCAGCATTGTTAAAACAACACGCTCAGCTGTAATTCCTTTAGCATGCATTCCTACAGGAATACCGCGGCCGTTATCTTCAATCGTTGCACTTCCGTCAGGATTAAGTGTTACGGTAATCTGTGAACAATGACCTGCAAGATGCTCATCAACTGCATTGTCCACAATTTCATAAACAAGGTGATTAAGACCTCTTGTTGAAACACTTCCGATATACATTCCGGGTCTCATTCTTACTGCTTCAAGACCCTCAAGAACTGTAATGCTTGACGCATCATAGTTGTTATTTACAGACATATAAACTCCCCAATTTCATTTAATAACTTTTTCACCCTCATACATGAATTTTTCTTGAACATGCAATTGCCAGAGCACCGGGACCTATGTGACATGATACGACCAGTGACAAAGGATCCATATGCATTTCATATCCCGGAAAAGCTTTTTCTACTTCACTCTTAAACTCATTTGCTTTTTCAAGATCATATGAATACGCTCCTGACAGATGAACATCATGTGCATCAAGTCCGCCAAATCTGTTCTCGAAATCAGACAGCATTGCATTTATCATTATGTTTTTTCCCTGCGTAGCTGTTCTTGCTTTAGCAAAAGCATCAAGTTTTTCACCCTGAATCTGAAGAACCGGTTTAAGCTTTAACAGCGTACCAAGTGCTGCTGCTGCAGGAGTGATTCTCCCACCTTTTTTCAGATAATAAAGAGTATCAAGCATAATATATATACTTGATTCAAACTTCACTTCTTCAAGTTTATCCTTAATTTCTTTGCCGCTCATACCCTTATCGCGCATTTCAATAGCATCGAGTACAGACTGTCTCATGGTTACGGATATGCGCTGATTATTGACTACAAAAACTTTACCTTCATAGTCATCCGCTGCCAACATAGTTGCAGTCTGACATGAACTGGAAAGTCCGCTACTGAGCGGGATGTAAACTATTTCATCGTATTCTTTTAGCATCGAATCCCATAATTCAAGAAGTGAACCGGGACTGGGCTGACTTGTCGAAACGTCTGCTCCCTCTGCAAGTTTTTTGAAAAAATCTTCCTGTGTAAGATTAATTCCCTCTAAATATTCAACACCATCAATCATAAAAGGCGTAGGTAAAACTTTTATTCCGAGAGCTTCACCGTCAGCCGGCATAATACCACTGTTTGTATCAGTTATGATTGCTACTTTTGACATGATTTCCTCCGAGAAATTATACTATATATTGTATTATTCGAACACATACTCTACTAAATTTTACTTTTATAAGGCAATAAAGTCAAATGAATTTGAATTCAGCCATTCTTTTATAGGTGCATTCTCTTCCATTACAAGGTCCGGATCTTCCATAAGTAACCTGTCGGCAAGACTTGCTGCTTCTTTGATCAAAGCAGCATCCTGATAGATGTCAGCTACATGAAATGCCATTTCTCCGCTTTGTCTTATTCCGAAAAGATCTCCTGGTCCTCTTTGTTTTAAGTCTTCTTCAGCGATTTTAAAACCATCGTTTGAATGATTCATAATCTCCAAACGTTCCTTTGCCTCTTCACGTCCGGAGGTATTTATAAAAATACAGTATGATTGCACTTTGCCACGTCCAACTCTTCCTCTTAACTGATGAAGCTGTGCCAGTCCGAACCGTTCCGAATTTTCAATCATCATTACAGTAGCATTCGGTACATTAATGCCTACCTCAATAACAGTTGTAGAAACAAGAACATCGATTAGTCCGTTGGCATAATCATTCATAATGGATTCTTTTTCTGAAGGCTTCATTTTTCCGTGAAGAGTCCCGATTCTTATTTCGCGTGGCAAAGCTTTTCTTAGCTTTTCAGTATAATCAGAAACATTTTCCATTCCATCCATTTCACCTTCTTCAATCATTGGACATATCACATATGCCTGATGTCCTGCTTTTACCTGATCACAAATAAATTTGTATGCTTTCGGTCTGTACTGTGTACCAACAACACAATTTTTTATTGGAATCCTTCCCATGGGCATTTCATCCAGAACTGATATATGAAGATCGCCGTAAAGAATTATGGCCAAAGTTCTTGGAATAGGCGTAGCACTCATTGCAAGAATATGGGTATTCATACCTTTTTCCGACAGTTTTTCTCTTTGTTTTACGCCAAATCTATGCTGCTCATCTGTTATAACAAGAGATAGTTTTTTGTAATTTACTTTTTCCTGTATCAGAGCATTGGTACCAACTATACAGTTAGCTTCTCCGTTTTCTATTTTCTCATAAGCAATTCTTTTTTCTTTGGTAGTAAGAGAACCTACCAAAAGAACAGGTCTGACAGGAAGATCATACTCTTGTGACATTTCATTAAACGCTTCAAAATGTTGCCTTGCCAAAACCTCTGTCGGAGCCATGATTGCTCCCTGATAACCGTTTTCTGCCGTAAACAAAAGAGCAAGAAAAGCCAATATAGTTTTGCCGGATCCCACATCACCCTGAATAAGCCTGTTCATAATATGAGGTCCTTTAAGATCAGCCTTTATCTCTTCCCATATAAACAATTGCTTTCTCGTAAGATTATATGGAAGTCTTGTGATTAGTGAATCAGAAATTGTTGAATTATCGTATACATAGTCATTAATTGACTGTTCTTCGTCTCTTTTTAAAAATCTGAGCTTTAGCACAAACTGAAGAAGCTCGTTAAACGCAATACGTTTTCTTGCGATTAAATATTCATTCATATCTGCAGGAAAATGTATTTTTCTTACAGCTTCTGAGTAATCCATCAAATCAAGCTCTCTTTTGATATATCCGGGTAGCATTTCCTCTAGATAAGGAGTGGAATTAATGGCCTGTTTCATAACTTTAATAATAAGCTGATTTGAAAGACTTTTAACCAAAGGATATCTTGGCTGCATGGATCCCATAATTTCAAGATAATCCTCAGTTTTATACATTTTGGGCTGTTCCATTACAAAACTTCTGCCTTTTCTCTGAACGAGTCCCCTAAACACGTAATAATGACCGGGCTTTATATTGTTTCTCATAAAAGGCATGTTGAAATAAGTAATTTGCATTTCGCCTGTTTCGTCAGATGCCTTAAAAGTTAAAATGCTTAAGTTCCTTACGTGCTTTACAGCTATATTTCCCGAAAGCATTATTCTGACTGCCGAGGTCTCACCCTCATGTAAATCAGAAATGCTAATAATCTGCTTACAAATATCATAGTCTCTTGGATAGTATGAAAGTAAATCTTCAACAGTTTTTATTCCACACTTTTCAAAAAGGGCGCTGCTTTTATCGCCAACGCCCTTTAAAGAAGATACATGTTCAATTAGTGAAGGATTTTTTTTACCCGTCATTTTACTCCGCACTCACAATATAATAGTAAATCGGCTGTCCACCGTATTGAACTTCCACATCGCAATTGGGGAACTTATTGATAATGCGTTCACCAAGCGTATTAGCTTCGTCCTCCTTAATATCAGAACCATAATATAAACTGATAAGTTCTGTTGAATCATCTGCTATCTTATCAATCATCATTGCGGTTACATCATCTATATCACCGCCTACACCGAGTATGCCATTATCGCCTATACCCATATAATCGCCTTGTTTTATAGTAACATCATCGATCATGGTATCACGAACAGCGTAGGTTATCTCTCCGGATTTAACAGTTGATATTGCCTCATTCATGCCCTCTTCATTCTCTTCTGCGGAAGTACCGGGCATAAAGTTGATAGCAGCTGTAATACCCTGAGGGACTGTCTTTGTAGGAATAACAACTATTCTCTTATTATCTTCTCTGTCTTCCATCATTATCTTAGCCTGATTAGCCGCCAAAATAATATTTTTGTTATTAGGCAAAACAAATACTGTATCTGCATTTACTTTAGAAGCTGCATCGAGGATATCTGCTGTACTGGGGTTCATTGTCTGACCACCCTCAATTACATAATCAACACCTAGGCCTCTGAAAATCTCAGCAAGTCCATCTCCGGCACAGACAGCAACAAAACCTATTTCCTTGTGCTCTTCATTTACAAATTCAGGCTCTTTTTTTGCACCGGTATCCTTAAGCGGGATATCATCACCTGCACTATATGTAGGAGTTGATTCTGCTGCACCATTGATTTCAGTCTCAATTTCTGCATAAGCGCCGCTTTCAGTCTCGTGGAAGAGCTTTTCACGATGTTCCATTCGCATATTATCAATCTTCATATTTGAAAGCTGACCATACATTAAAGCTCTCTGAATAGCAAGACCGGGATCATTGGAATGAACATGAACTTTACAGATTTCATCATCTGCAACCATTACTATACTATCACCGATAGATTCAAGGAAACCTTTAAAATCTATCTCCTGTTTAACATTAAGTGGCTTATTAAGAAGTACAATAAACTCTGTGCAGTAACCAAACTTAATGTCAACCTCTGCTTCTGCTTTTACTCTCTTTGAAACAGGAGTAGCTGCTGCTTCATCTATTGAATAATCAATTTCCTTACCAAGATAAGCATCAAGTGCGCCCTTAAGGACCTGCATAAGTCCCTGTCCGCCTGAATCAACAACACCGGCCTGTTTTAATACAGGAAGCATATCAGGTGTTTTAGCGAGAACTTCATCTCCATACTTTATGGTCTCTTCAAAAAATACAGAAAGATCTTCAGTACCTTCTTTTGAAAGTTCCTTTGCTTTTTCGGCCACACCCTTTGCAACAGTTAAAATAGTACCTTCCTTAGGCTTCATTACAGCTTTATATGCTGTTTCAACTGCTTTATCGAAAGAATCAGCAATTATTGTTGCATCAAGTTCGTTATGATCGCGTACGCCTTTTGTAAAACCTCTAAGTAGCTGAGAAAGGATAACGCCCGAATTACCTCTTGCGCCTCTCATGGCACCTGAATAAATGTTTTTGCAAAGATTGCCCATATCTACATCATCAGGCAATGCTTTAACATCCTTGGCAGCAGACATAATTGTCATTGTCATGTTAGTACCTGTGTCACCATCAGGAACCGGAAAAACGTTAAGCTCATTTATCCATTCTTTTTTTGCATTCAGATTACCTGCGCCTGCAAGAAACATCTTTTTAACATCAGACGCATTTATAGTGTTACTCAAAATTCTACCCTCCTTGACCTTAATCAATGACGCGAACGCCTTCGACGAAGATATTTATCTTCTCTATTTCAAGGCCGGTGAATTCCTCAACCTTGTATTTGACATTATCTATAAGGTTATCAGTTACAGCTGAAATACTTACGCCATAAGCTATTATTACGTGAAAATCCAATGTAAGCTTTCGATTTGATCCAACAGTTACATTGATTCCCCTTTTTATATTGTCTTTCTTCAAGAGACTTACAAGTCCCTCCGCTACATTAACATTAGCCATACCAACAATACCAAAGCATTCGTTAGCAACTGCTCCTGCATACTGTGCGATTACTTCATTATCTATAGCGATACTGCCCATATGGGTATTCATTGAAGTAGACTTCATACTGCACCTCCATTAAATAGCATATAAATCGATTATAAACTACCTCGATAAAAAAATGAAGTAAAAAAAGGATTCACTCGCGTGAATCCTTTAATTAAATACAAAACATAATGAAAAAAGATTAAGCACGCTCAACCTTTTTGGATCTGAGACAGCTTGTACAAACGTTCATTCTCTTAGTTCCACCATTAACTTTAACAGCAACCTTATGTACGTTAGCATTCCAGATTCTATTGCTCTTTCTATGGGAATGGCTTACGTTGTTACCGAAATGAACGCTCTTGCCGCATACTTCACACTTAGCCACTTTGACACCTCCTTATAAGCCATATTTGTTAACAATTATGTTGCATTCCAAAGCCAAAAAGCTTTGTAAAACATTATCTTCAAAATAAATATTCGCAACATCAGATATATTATCAGAAATGTTAAGTGAATGCAAGTACTAATTAAATATTTACAAAGAAATTAGAATTTTATGCTTTCATATAAGCATCGAATTGTCTCAAAAGAATATTATATTCTTCATTGATCATATCGCAAATCCTGTGATCTCCGCACATATTGTCCGGATGATATATTTTCATAAGATCACGATATCTTTTCTTAAGTGCCAAAAGAGAATTAACGCCTTCAAAAAAGAATTCTGCTCTGCTGTATTCTTCTTCTCTTAAATATCCCTTCTCCTGTTCGAACTTCTTGCGTTCACGTTCAAGCTTCTTTTTATCAACATTAAGCTTATCAAAGCCTTCTTTTAATATTTCTATCTGTTGATCAAATAAAACCTTGTCGTCTTGAAATTTCTGTTTATCATGCTCAAATTTGCTTCTCTCAAACTGAAATCTGTCACGGAAATTATTCATTTCCTTCTCAATCTCAGCAACCTTTCGGTCAACAATAATCTGCTCATGTTCAAGTCTCTGGCTTTCTTTGTAAATCCAGAGTTTCATTTCAAGTAGTTCTTCCTCAGTAGCCTTGTCAATTTTTTCCTCACTAATAAACTTTTCCATACGGAACCCAACCCCCTATACAACAACAAATTACTCAAGGTTTTCTTCTTCAGGAAATGCAATATCTACTGCGCTGTCATTATCCATCATGTCATTATCGCGATTCATGAAGCGATCAGCAATATCCGGAACAAGATCCAGGATTTTTGTTACAGCATCCTGATTCTTGATATTAACCAATTTTGTCTGACCATTTTTTATTACAAGAACCGCACTTGGCGACATTTTAGCCGCAAATCCGCCGGCTCCCGAATTCTTCTTGTCAGCATCACTTGCACCTGCACCAACACCAAACGATACATCAACAAGTGGAACAATGATGGTATCACCAACCTTTGTAGCTTCACCGACTACAGTTTTGGCACCCATAATTGTATTCATGCCATTCATTAGAGAATCAACAACGGAATTAAATTTTGAATCTCCCATAAAAATATCTCCCCTATTATGAATTAATTATTTTCTTAAATCTTTTAACAGTCTTCTTTACATCCTTATTAAAATAAAGTACTGCCGCAGCCCAAACTATGGTAAAAACGGTTATTTTTCCTTTTATATAAGTTTCCCCTGCTATAACCTGATTTTCAAAATCAGGAACTATAAACACCTTATTTAAAAGAACCGGATACATAACACCATAAGCTGCAAGAATATCAGCAGTTATAGTAGGATCTGACATCCCAATCACAAATTTAGCTTTAAATTTGCGTGGAATGACCTTCTTCAAAACTCTGATAAATTGTTTTTTGGAAACGTTAAATGCACGCTTGAAAATATCGTTATTTAACGTATTTTTAACCATATCTATCTTAGCATAAATTCTAGATATTGTATATTGGATTTTAGTAAATACATCCTGTGGTATTTTTATTATTTTTACAACAGTAGTAAAAATTTTGTTCAGCAGTTCAAAAAATCCTGCCTTATCGACCTTTTCATCGTCTTTATTTTCAAAGTCCTTTTGCGATTCATCTTTTGATGCGAAATTACCAATATCTCCATAACTACTGTCAGACGCTTCAGGCTCATCAACAATGTCAGTAGTTTTAGTTTCCTTAATACTATCGGATGTATCAGACCCATCTAAAGAAATGTCATTTTTAGTATCCGATTCTATTAAATCATCAATTTCAGCCTCGTCATCCGGTGATTTCAATAATTCTGCAGAAAGACCATTTTCTGACTTGTCATCAAGGTCATATTCTGCCGTATCATCACTTAAAGCATCATTCTTTTTATTTTTCGGAGGAAATACCGTAAAAAATAATACCTTTACCTTAAACTCTTTTGATTCAGGATAAGAAATTCCCCCGCTTAAAATATGTAAGAGCCAGCTAAAAGAAGCATCTGCGATAATATTATCTTTTAATTTCCCGGCTTCTTTTTCCAAATCTGTCTCTTTTATCACGGCATGAGCCTTATATCTAATGGGAACAAACAATATCAGCAGAATCAAAAAAATAACAAAACAAAGCACTGACAGCAATGTAATGCCTGCAATTTTCAAGATGGTCAGAAAAATCCCCATTAATTATCCCCCAAAAGCATTCCCAAATATCCT